>DAOQPR010000084.1:0-10001 GCA_035333265.1 Anaerolineales bacterium | reverse complement strand
TGCAAAAAAGCCTGGGGACAAAGGTGGCGTTGAAGCATGGCAAGAAGGGCGGCACGGTGACGATCTATTATTATTCCAATGAAGAATTGGATGTGCTGTTGGAGAAATTGACATAAGCCATGAAACTCCTTTACAACGCTAACATACACACCCTTAACCAGTCCAATCCGCGCGCTTCTGCGATTCTCATTGCAGGCGGGCGGATTGTTGCTGTAGGAGAAAAAGATCAGCTTGAAAGCCTTGCGCATGGCAAAGTTGAAAAACAGGATATGCTGGGCAAGACCATCCTGCCAGGCCTGACCGACGCGCACATTCATATGCAATATTATTCGTTGGGTTTATCCAAAGTAGATTGTGAGACGAAAACCAAGGACGAATGTCTGCGACGGGTGGCGGAACGGGCGCGGAATACAAAACCGGGCGAATGGGTGTTGGGGCATGGTTGGCAGCAAAATGATTGGGATGGGGAATTCCCAACTGCTGCCGAACTCGATGCAGTTGCCCCCAATAATCCTGTGTATCTTACGGCAAAATCTCTGCATGCGGCCTGGGCGAATACATTTGCGCTGAAGTTGGCAAATGTGACTGACGATACGCCAAATCCAAAAGACGGCGCGATCCAAAAAGATGTCAATGGCAAGGCCACTGGTATTTTGCTCGAAACGGCCATGGCGTTGGTTGGGGCCGCGGTGCCAGAACCAACTCTCGGCGAGTTGGAGGCGGCAATGCTTAAGGGGCAATCCGAGTTATGGCACATGGGCATTACGGGCATCCACGACTTTGACCGCCGTCAATCGTTCATGGCATTGCAATCTTTGCGCGCCAAAGGCAAATTAAAATTACGCGTGTGTAAAAATATTCCCGTTGAAAGCGTGGAGCAAGCCAATGACCTCGGTTTGCGCACTGGCTTTGGTGATGAGATGTTATGGATCGGTTCGGTCAAAGTGTTTATGGATGGCGCTCTCGGTCCGCGTACGGCGGCAATGTTTCAACCTTATGAAGGTGAACCGGAGAACCGCGGCATTCTCAACATGGATGGCGAGGAGCTTTTCGAACACGCCCGCAAGGCGGCGGATGTTGGTTTGAGTATGACCGTTCATGCGATTGGCGATAAAGCCAACCATGAAGTGCTTAATGCTTTCGAGCAGCTTCGTACATACGAAACGCAAAATCATTTGCAGCCCCTGCGTCATCGCATCGAACATGTGCAGGTCATTCATCCTGATGATGCGCCGCGCCTTGCGAAGTTAAATGTGATCGCTTCGATGCAACCTATTCATGCAACGTCGGATATGATTGCCGCAGACCGCTATTGGGGCGAACGCGCCAAACTCTCTTACGCCTGGCGCACTCAACTGAATTATGGCGCCATCCTTGCCTTTGGGTCGGATGCACCTGTTGAGTCTCCCAATCCATTTTTAGGATTGCATGCCGCAGTGACGCGACAACGAGCAGACGGCTCCCCCTCCGCCGAAGGCTGGCTGCCCGAACAAAAATTAACCCTCGCTGAAGCTTTATCCGCCTACACCTTTGGCGCAGCTTATACCGCCAATGCAGAAAATCGCCTTGGCAAGCTGGCAGAAAATTATCACGCCGATTTGATCGTATTAGGCACAGACCCTTTTGAAATTCCGTCAACAGACCTGCCCTTTATGCAAGTGGAAAAGGTTTTGATCGATGGAGAATGGGTACTATAATAATAGGAGCCTTCCATGTTGCCTGGTAATTCAAAACTAACCCCTGAGATGCTTATTCCCCGTATGGGAGAATACATCGTTCAAAAAGGGATCATCAGTGGTGCGCAGCTGCAAATGGCGTTGGATTATCAACAGGAGCAGATTGCCCACGGTAATTCATGTATGCTGGGTCAGGCGTTGATGGATCTTAATCTGATCGACCGTGCCACACTTGACCAGGTCATTACTGAGCAGATTCTGCAGTTGCGGACGGCGCTTCAGGCATCCAACCGAAACCTTGAACAGCGTGTCCGTGAACGAACGGCAGAGTTGAACGAGGCTCTTACCCGTCTGTCTGAACTCAGCCAAATGAAGGCGAATTTCATTGCGAATATTTCCCATGAATTGCGTACCCCTCTTACTCATATTAAGGGTTATATCGAGTTATTGATTTCTGAATCACTGGGCAGTATTGCCGAGGAACAAAAACATGCCCTTTCTGTCAGCCAGCGCGCTGCAACAAGACTAGAAGGCATGATCGAAGATTTGATCATGTTCTCTTTGGCTTCGCGTGGTGAGATGAGTATGAAACTTGAAAATATTGACATTCGCCGCCTGACCACCCTGGTTGTTAAAACCGCAAATAACAAAGCTGAAGAACGCGGTGTCAAGCTGCAACTGAGCGCCGCTGATGGATTCCCCCCTGTACAAGCCGATGCAGAAAAGATCAGCTGGGTGATCAGTCAACTGATCGATAACGGGATCAAATTCACCCCGTCAGGTGGAACTGTATCGGTCATGCTCAAGGAGGAAGGCAGTAATTTACTGCAAATCATTGTCTCCGACACTGGTATTGGCATTCCGCAGAATCGCATGAATGAAATTTTCGAGCCATTTCATCAACTGGATGGTTCATCCACACGGCGTTTTGGCGGCACCGGGCTTGGTCTCTCGCTGGTGCGTCAGATTGTCGAAGCCCATGGTTCATTATTGGATGTGAAATCTGTTGAAGGCAAAGGCTCGATATTTAAATTCCCCTTGCTGGCTGTACGGTGATGTTCATGGATAAATCGACACTATCTTCACTGCACAAATTATTCGAGGAAATGCAGTCCAATCCAGATTGGAAATCTGCATTGGATACTCTTTTTCTATCTTTGCGGCCCTCCTTTGTTTTTGATAATGTAGTGGTCTATTTAAGTGAACGGCAATCTCGTGGATTCGACGTGGTCTATGCGCGTGCCCTGGGGCGTGGAAAGACGGCCGAAGCGGATGCGGCATGGGGGGAGAGTATCGCGAATGATGTGGTTTCAAGTGGAAAGATCGTAATCCGCGAGCCGACCCAGATTCAAAATTCCATGGACCGTATTTCCCAAACCTATGTACTTGGTGTGCCATTGAAGGTTGGCTTAAAATTGAGAGGCGCGCTCTTATTCGTCCGCTTTGGCGGGCCCGAGTATACGGAACAACATGTTCATATGGCTTCTCTCCAGGCCTTTTGGGCAGCCGCATTACTCGAACGCAAGGAACTTGAGGAAGCTCGGGCGGAATTGGACTCTGTCCAAAGGCAGATGCGTCTTCAGGATGATTTTGTATCCACCATTTCTCATGAATTACGAACCCCGCTTGGTTTTATCAAAGGATATAGCACCAGTCTGTTACGGCAGGATACAACCTGGGATGATGCCACCCAGCGTGAATTTCTTACCATTATTGATGAAGAGGCTGACCGTCTGACAAAATTGATTGAGGATATGCTTGAGTCGGCACGACTACAAAGTAAGACCATTCAGTTTAAGTTTTCGCCGATCCGTTTGGATGCCTTATTACGTGACGTGGCAACTCGTGTAAATACACATCACCCCAGCCTGATTATTGATACTCAATTTACGCCTCTTCCGCCTGTCCTGGGTGATGGAGTTCGACTTTCTCAGGTGTTTGAGAATTTATTTAGCAATGCCATAAAATATGCGCCTGGTTCCAAGATCACAATTCGAGGCGAAGGGAGCAGTAAAAAAGTGCGCATCTCCTTCGCCGATAAAGGAGAGGGTATTCCAGAAGAATTTATCCCTTTTCTTTTTGAACGTTTTTATCGGGTGCCGGGAGAACGTACGGTAACGGGCACTGGTTTGGGCCTGTACATCTGCAAGCAAATAGTTATGGCACATCATGGTAAGATTTGGGTAGAGTCAGAGTTGGATAAGGGCACAACGTTTTTTATCGAACTGCCGGCTGATCCAACGCTTTGACGGAATTCATTTGGGCTAACAAGGAGTCATTCATTATGGCAAAGCGTATCTTGATCGTTGACGATGAACCTCGCTATTTGCGTCTGTTGGAGGCAAATTTGCGAACAGAAGGTTATGATGTGGTAACGGCCCAGGATGGTTTGCAGGCCCTTGAAGTTTTTTCTGCTCATCCCATCGATCTGGTGCTACTGGATGTGATGATGCCGCGTTTGGATGGCTTTGGAGTCACCCAGCGTTTGCGTGAGTTTTCCAGTGTGCCGATTGTGATTCTGACTGCGCGGGGAGAAGAACAAGATCGTGTTCGTGGGCTGGATTTGGGTGCGGATGATTATCTTGTAAAGCCATTCTCCGCCACAGAATTACTAGCAAGAGTACGTGCTGTTTTGCGCCGGGCTCATCAGCCCACAGAAACCGGACAGGTACGATTCTTCCTTCATGAAGACCTGCGAATCGATTTTGCCCGTGCTGAGGTCTGGCGGGGAGAAGAAGCGGTATCTCTTTCTGCGACGGAATACCGGCTTTTGTTGCAATTTGCTCATAATATTGGCAAGATCCTTACGTCTGAGGATCTGTTAACCAGTGTGTGGGGGGTGGAATATAAAAATGACAAGGAAATCCTCTGGGTAAGTATTGCCCGTCTCCGCCAAAAACTTGAAAAAGATGCCCACAATCCCAGGCATATTGTGACAAGGTCAGGGTTGGGATACCTGATGCCCCCCATCGAATCGTAGGTTGAATGCAGAGAGTGTGCTTTTGCCCGTTTAGTGATTAAGATACAGCCCGTCTCCAGTCATGCCAGGAGGCGGGTTTTGATAAGCCCATAATAAAACCTCTCCAGGCGATTCCGTAAAACAGCTCCTCTGCCCTGGTACAAATTGCGCTTTTGCAAACAGCGTTACGAACCTTTTGCGTTAAAATTTCCTAAACATACCGCCTCTATCGTCTTTCAAGAGAATGTCAGGGAGTTGGCGGCTTTGGCTCGCGCCTCGTGCGGCGATAAGACTGAATCGATTTTCGTAAAGGGATACAGCTATGACCATTGAATATGATGATAAGGGAAAATTTTATACAAATATTATTCACAAGATACCCCTGCCAGCTATCGTTCAGACTACGACCCATTTGATTCGGGGTTCCATTCATGTGCGTCAGGGTGAACGACTTAAGGATGAATTGGAGGATGGCGATCAATATATTGCGGTGACCGATGCCAGTATTTGTGATGCCGATGGAAAGATCGTTTTCAGCGGGCCGTTCATTACCGTCCAAAAAACTCAGATCATCTGGGTCATGCCGCTTGAACAGGAAAGACACCAGGATCCTTTAGAATGAACAATCAGATGCCTGGCACACCGCAGCGAATGACCGGACAAGACCTGATCCGGCTGAAAAAATATCTTGCTGATAACCTGATGCGGGCCGTGGAAATGGAAGGGACACCGGCCGCCCAGCGGGCTTCATTTATCCAGCAAAATATTGGACGTGTATTTGATCAGACCCAGCTAAAACTTCCAGAGGACTTGAAGAAGGATATTTTCAAACAGGTATTTAACGACTTGCTTGGGTTTGGACCGATTCAACCTTTGTTGGATGATCCGGACGTATCTGAGATCATGGTCAATGGGCCAAAAAAGATTTTCATCGAAAAAAAGGGACAGCTGACCAAGTCAGATATTACCTTCGATGATGATGACCATGTAGTTCGCATCATTGAACGGATCATACTTCCGCTTGGTCGTCATGTTGATTATGACTCTCCCACAGTGGATGCCCGCCTGCCAGACGGCTCGCGAGTCAATGCTGTGGTTCGACCGGTAGCCATCGATGGGCCTTCCATAACGATCCGTAAATTTCGCAAAGACAAATTGAAGGCTGAAGACCTGATTAAATATGGCTCACTAACAGAGCAAATGTCCGAGTTTTTACATGCCTGTGTAAAGGCCCGTTTTAATATCGTGATCTCAGGCGGCACCGGTTCTGGAAAGACCACCCTGTTGAATGTGATCTCCGGCTTTATCCCGGAAAACGAACGAATTATCACCATTGAGGATGCCGCTGAACTTCAACTGCAACAGGATCATGTCATGCGCATGGAAACAAAACCTGCCAATTCCGAAGGTTTGAATGCAGTGACCATTCGAGAATTGGTGAAAAACTCACTGCGTATGCGGCCTGACAGAATCGTTGTGGGAGAGGTGCGCGGGGGCGAAGCCCTGGATATGCTTCAGGCCATGAACACCGGACATGACGGCTCATTAACCACCGTCCATTCCAACAGTCCGCGTGATGCGATCTCCCGTTTGGAAACATTGGTTCTTATGGCCGGGATGGACCTGCCGCTCAAAGTGGTACGCCAGCAAATCTCATCTGCAATTGACGTGATCGTTCAACAGACACGCCTAAAGGACGGCAACCGAAAGGTGACCGCTATTACCGAGGTCGCTGGGATGGAAGGCGATGTGGTCGTCCTTACCGATATTTTCAAATTCAATCAGACAGGTGTGGCCGATGGCAAGGTTCTGGGTGAATTAAGACCCACCGGCATTCGCCCTCTCTTTACTCCGCGTTTAGAGGCTGCTGGCTACAAACTTGGCGCAGAGGTATTTATGGCGGCAAAACCCCCTGCCGGGCCGCCTCGCCGGTGATGCACTCTGCTATAATAGGCCATTAGACTTTTATGAGGAACTATGACTAACGCCCAGATCACCATTCGTGAAAAGAAACTTGGCTTGTTAATTCGTGATGCCCGTGTGGCTGAACGTCGCAGCATCAAGGAATGCGCCGACGCTGTTGGCGTCAAGCCCGGGGTTTTTCGCGCATACGAAGAGGGACGCCGCTCACCATCCCTGCCTGAGTTGGAAGCCCTGGTTTATTTTCTGAAGCTTCCCATTGGCCAGTTTTGGGGAACTGAAACCATTTCAGATGCTCCCGAACCGATGACGGTAGAAGATATCTCACGTCTGATGGGTCTGCGTCAACGCATGATTGGGGCCCTATTGCGCCAGGAACGCACCCGGGTGAATATGTCCATCAGGCATCTGGCGGCAGAAACTGGAATTTCGCAATCCCGGCTCAAGGCATATGAGCTTGGAGAGCGCCCTGTTACCGTGCCAGAGCTGGAAAGTATTTTGGCCGTTATGGGCGGCCGTATCGAAAACTTATTCGATCAAAGTGGACCTGTTGGCGATTGGATGAACAGCCAGCGCGCCATGCAAAAATTCCGCGACCTGCCAGCCGAACTTCAAGATTTCGTCTGCCAGCCTGTTAACCGCCCTTATCTTGAACTTGCCATGAAGCTTAGCAGCATGTCTCGAGACAAGCTGCGTTCAGTTGCAGAAGGCTTGCTTGATATCACCCTGTAAACCTCATATGTGTGAGTAATAAACATAACGGTTGCCTTTATTCCTAACGAATTGTGTTGATGCCCATGGAAATACTTGACCCTGCTGAATTGAACGAGAAAGGCAAACAGGCCTTTCAAAACAAGAAATTTGATGAAGCTGCTGATTATTTTCGCAGGGCAGCCGATGGTTATACCCTTGGCAGGGCTGGGGTCATGGCAGCCGAAGCGAAGAATAATCTGAGTGTGGCGTTGCTTCAGGCGGGGAAACCTCAAGAGGCATTGGATGCCACACTGGGGACAGATCAGGTCTTTGCAGGAGCAAACGACATCAAGCGTCAGGCCATGGCTTTGGGAAACCAGGCCGCAGCCCTTGAAGAACTACGGCGCCCCCAGGAAGCGCTTGAAAAATACGAACAATCGGCCGAACTTTTCGGGCAGGCAAATGAAGGCGATTTGCGTGCCATGGTCATGAAATCTGCTGCTGCACTCAAACTACGCTCCGGTAAAGTTATGGAGTCGGCATTCAAAATGGCAGGGGCAATGGAAGTGAAGCAAAACCCCACATTATTTGAACGCATTATGAAGTTTCTTGTGCGGTTCATCAGATGATCCGTCTTGGTATGCAGATCCGGCGTGCGATTGAGCACGATCATCGTCAGCTGTCCAACCTCATTTTTCAAGAATCAAATACACATCGCCACCTCGATTGGCGTCCTGCACTCGAATGGCTGGGCGACCCTAACTTCTGGGTGATTGAGGAACATGGGGAGATCATAGCAACCCTCATCTGTTCGGAGGACCCACCCAATGTGGCATGGATCCGCCTGTTTTCACACCGCCCGCATCACCCCGGACCTGAGGCTTGGTCTGTCCTCTGGAGCATTGCTCAAACTGAAATCTTTAGCGCCAACCCCAATATCCAAATAGCTTCAATCGTAATGAAACAATGGTTTCAAACCATGCTTTTTTCATGCGGGTTTGAATTACGCCAAAATATCGTTCTTCTCGAACTAAATGCGGAGAATTACCATCCTCCTTCCACCCAAAGTCGAGTGCATATTCGTCCTATGAATCACGATGACCTGCCTATGGTGGAAGAGGTCGATTTGAGTGCATTTGGTCCATTTTGGCACAATTCGTATGACTCTTTGAAACGCGCCTATTCCCAAGCCGTCTATTCATCTGTGGCAGAAGATGAAACTGGCGTAATTGGATATCAGATCAGTACGGGGAATCCGTTTGGGGCCCACCTGGCCAGGCTTGGGGTCCGGCCGGAGGCGCAAGGTAGGGGAGTGGGCTCAACACTCGTCCATGAGTTGATCCGTCGCCTGGGCCTACTTCCACTAGGGAGGCTTTCGGTCAATACTCAAGAGGACAACAATGCCTCAATGAGGTTGTATCGAAGATTGGGCTTTATGCTTACTGGAGAAACATATCCGGTGCTTGTCTATTCGAAGGAAAAGGGATTATGAGCCACATCGAACTTGCAGCGCCTGTCATACGAAAGTTTGTTGAAATTTTATTTGCTGATCTTGGCCGGGATACGGTTTCATCCATTCTATCAAAGTCCGAGTGGCCTCGTGAAACCCGGACTCCGGAATACTTCGCATCGTTAGACTCACAACAGGCTCCGCAAGTGTACGCTAAATTACAACTTGCTTTACGCACTTACTACGGGCGCGGCGCACGCGGCACCCTGATGCGGTTGGGAGCAAAACTTTGGGAACCGCTTTTGGCAGATTTGCCGTTTGCAGCAAAGGCCCAGGCTGGTTTGCTTCGCAGCCTGCCAAAATCCATGCGGCGAAAACCCGCACTCGAGATGTTGGCGGGCATGATTGGCGCAAAACGCGGTGATGTTAGAGTACATTCTCTTGATCTTGATCTTTTACTTGTCGACTCTGCATCTCCGGCAACAATCGAACAAAGGGATCATATGCCGATCTGTTATGTGAACCAGGGGTTGATTCGTGAATGCTTATTTTGGGCGACTGGCGAAGAACACGATATTGAAGAACGCGCCTGCAAGGCGATGGGCTCAAATCAATGCGAATTCAAAATCACCATCGGAGGAAAATAAATGAAACATCAGGAACTAGGCTGGAAATCACGAGATGGAATGGACCTGTTCGCCCAGGTCTGGGAGCCGGATGTGGTTTTGCCCAAGGCAGTTGTTTGTCTTGTACATGGGTTGGGTGAACACAGTTCGCGCTATGCTCATATAGCCGAAGCATTCAGCCGGGAAGGCCTTGTGACCATTGGACATGACCTGCGTGGACATGGGCGTTCCGGCGGGGCGCGTGGACATATTTCGGATATTGAAGATTTTATGCAGGATATCGATGTTCTGATTGAACAGGCAAAGATACGTTATCCAGGAATGCCTCTTTTTCTATATGGTCATAGCCTGGGCGGCATTCAGGTTTTGCATTACACATTAAAACGAAAACCTGCCCTGAAAGGTGTGATCGCCACAAGCTCGGGTCTGCGTACAGCATTGGAGAAGCAACCGGCCAAGATCTTTTTGGCAAAAGTGCTGGGTTCGATGATGCCAAACACGGCGCTGCCCAGCGGCTTGGATGCCAATGGCATCTCGCGCGATCCAGCGGTTGTGCAGGCTTACAATCGCGATCCGCTTGTGCATGACAAGATCACGCTTGGTTTTGGAAAGATCATGTTGGGTGTGACGAAGTGGACACTTGAACATGCAGGCGAATTTCCACTGCCCCTATTACT
>DAOQPR010000083.1:0-10046 GCA_035333265.1 Anaerolineales bacterium | reverse complement strand
GCTCTCACGTTCTGGTTCGTCAAATTTGACAACAACGTCACCATCCTGCAAGCGCTCATGGACTCCGGGCGTTATCCTGCCACCGTCTACCCGGCTTGGCTGCGAATCATCGTCACATTCATCATTCCCATTGCCGTCGCAACGACAATTCCACTCCAAGCCCTGCGCGGCGAATTAACTATGGGCCAGACATTTGTTTTCCTGGCCGTGAGCTTTTTAAGTTTCTTAATTGCTTCAAGAGTCTGGAAGTCAGGATTAAAACAATATAGCGGAGCGAGTAGCTAAAAAATAAAGGCGGCCCATATGGCCGCCTTTATTTTTTACTTCTTTTCCAGGATGAGCACGGAGGTGCCATCTTCAGTTGTAAGGATTAATTGATTTCCACTCATTGAAACCTTCAGATTCTTATCTGTAACAATGCCAAGGATGGCGTTTTCCTGGGCAGAGGTGGTGTCGCAAAACATCATGGTTGAGATAACGGAACCAATATGAATGTTTTCTCCCTGTGTGGTGTAGTCTGCGCCGAAAGAATTACAACCTACATTGCCGCCAAATTGGCCTTCGTTGAAGGTGAGCGAAGTGTCTACATTTGCAATGGCGGGGGTTGGGTTGGAAGCGTCCCCGTAGGAAATAAGCTTCCATTCCCCAGTGAGGCTTGTGCCAGTATTCGAGCAGGCGTTGAAAATGGATATGGCAAGGGTCAAAAAAACAAGAGCGGGTAAGGTGGCGAGTTTCATAACTTCTTCTCCTTGGTTAGTATGTTGACGCCCTTGAGTTAAAAAAGTTCCCACATAAAAAGAACCGAGGGTATCCTCGGTTCCTGGCTAAGCTATTTTGACAGATTGAACTTTGAGCGGCTATATAGCGTGATCCCCGCCGAAGCCGAAACATTGAGCGACTCGACCCGGTCACTGATGGGAATGCGCGCCTTCATCGTAGCGGCATTCTCGATCTCCGGTGAGCAGCCTTCTTTTTCGCTTCCAAAGGCGAGCAGCAGGCGGTTGGGGTTGGAGGCGATGTCGTCGATGGTTTTGTCGGCGTTCATGTCCATGACCAGCAGGGTTTCGTTGTTCTGCTTGCAGTACGCCAGAAAGTCTGCGGTGGAGGCGGTGATCATGGGCATGGAAAAGAGATACCCGCGGCTGGCGCGGATAAGGCGGCGATCATAAAGATCAACCGGATCCATGTTCAACAGGACAATTCCACCCAAGCCCAATGCAAGCGAAGTGCGGGTGATGTTGCCGATATTACCGGAGATGCTTAGGTCTTCAAGCACGACCACATCTTTTTGGATGGTTTTCAACACCTCCAACCCAACAGGCTTGGGTGTTTGTGCGATGGCAAAAATACGCGAGATCTTGTCGTTCTCGAATAACTTTTTAGTGGTGCGTTTTGCCACCTCGTGGATCGTAGCCCCAGCGGTCAGTTTTTGGCGCAGAGTCTCTGAGACGGTTTCATCGCCTGCAAAGTAGACCGAGTCAATCTCGACTCCGGCTTCAAGTGCTTGCAGGATATTTTCCTCGTCGTCGATGAGGATCTGGTTCAGGTCTCGCCGTCCATCGCGGGTAAGTAGTCTGCGGATGGGACCGGCAAGCGGGTGGTTTAGTGAATCTACAAGAAAGGGGTTGTTGGCAGATTGTTCTTCCATGTTGTCATGATAATGCCCTGCGAGGATGCGGTCAAGCGTATGGTAGCAGGGTAAAATTAGCGAGGAAAAACTATGGAAAATTATCTTGCCGTTTCCCCGATTCCTGGTATGGTCTTGTGGATCATTTTATACGTCAGTGATTATTATCTGACCCTTATTTCCGCCCGAGGATTTCGAGAGGTGGATGTCTTCCGGTTTGAGGGCAGCCTTGAATTGACTCCCCAATTTCAAAAAGACATAAATGAACAAAACCATCTTTCAAAAAGGCATATTTCTTACCTGATCATTTATACACTGGTGGTTCTGATTTTCTGGTTTTTAGCAGTTTGGTATTTGAAGGCAGATTGGCTTTACTTGTTCTATCTTGGCGCTTTTTTATTACTGGAAGTGGCGGTGCATTTCCGTCATTTTCGTAATTTGAGGCAGATAAGCCTACTCAAAAAAATAGGCGGGGTGGAAGGGGCCGTTATTTTCCGAAAACGTTTTTCCTATATGCTTTCAGCATTTGATTTATATTCGTTTGCGGCCTTGTTCTTATTGGTGAGTGTGCTTACATTTAGCCCGTTTTTCCTGGGTGGAATGTTAACTTGCTTTGCCACTGGATACCGACATATGAGTTATGCCAGGCGCGAGATAAGTCAACTTGATTTAAAATAGAAGAAGGAAAAAATTATGGCAGATTCAGACTTCAATACACCGCTTAGTACGACCGGGGTCAATATTAAAATAAAAAAATTCCCCGGGCCGGTCATTCAAACCGGCTCAACGGGGCGCATGGATTTTGGTCCCACACCGCTCGATCCATCCTGGATCATTGATGGGAATCCCCTGGCTCGTTCCATTCCGCTGGCAAGAGCAGAGGATGCGAACTTTTCCTGCGGCTTGTGGGATTGTCAGGCAGGTAAATTTAAATTTATTTATTCGTGCGATGAATTAGTTCATATTTTGGAAGGGGAGGTGATTGTTGAAGAAAATGGGGCTGTTCACACTTTACGGGCTGGCGATGTTGCCCTATTTCCGGAGGGACTGGTTACTTATTGGACAGTTCCAAAATATGTCAAAAAATTTGCCATTTTCCGTTCTGTGCGTGAACCCTTGCTCGACCGGGTGTATATGAAGGCAAAGAAATTCCTGATGAAGATGTTGGGAAAATAATAATCTCTCATTATGCAAATTCTTTATCAAGACTCTTCCCTTCTTGTTGTCAATAAACCGGCTGACCTTTCTGTCTTACCAGAGGGATGGGACAAGAACGCGCCTTATCTGGTAAAAATGCTCGAGGAAATCTTTGAGAAAGTGTGGGTGGTGCATCGCATTGATAAGGGAACAAGCGGGATCGTTCTATTCGCGTTGACGGCAGAGGCCCATCGTTCCTTGAATATTCAGTTCGAGAAGCATGAAGTTGGGAAAACCTATCATGCTCTCATCAATGGCGGCCCCAAATGGGAGGAGAAGGTGACGAAATTTCCGCTGAGAGTCAATGTTGGGCACAAGCATCGAACGATGGTGGATAACCGGAATGGGTTAAAGGCTGAAACGAGATTTAAGTTACTGGAACGCTACCCATCGTCGGCGTTGGTGGAGGCGAGTCCGATGACCGGCCGGACGCATCAGATTCGCGTTCATGCCTATGCCTTGGGACATCCACTGCTTGGTGATAGTTTGTACAGCGCGCCTGAGACGAATTTGATTCCACGTCCGGCGCTTCATGCGTTTTCGCTGGAGTTTTCCCATCCTGAATCAGGTGCAAGGGTGAGGTTTCAGGCGGAATATCCGAGTGACTTTCAAGAGGCTGTGAACCTGCTGAGAGGTAAATAGGCTCTTGGAATTTATGGTATATTTTTAATAAGGAGTGATGCCATGAATGAGCGAATCCTAATCATCGAAGACGACCAAGCTATTCTAAAGTTGTTGCAGCGCGGTTTGGCATATGAAGGTTATACAGTGGATACAGCCACAGACGGGCGTATGGGTTTGATCGCTGCGCGCGATCATACTCCCGACCTTGTCATTTTGGATTGGATGCTTCCCGGGATGGATGGTTTAGAGGTATGTCATCGCTTGCGACAGGGCGGTTCGATCCCGATCTTGATGTTGACCGCCAAGGACACGGTGCAAGACCGTATTCAGGGTCTGGATGCAGGTGCGGATGACTATATGGTCAAACCGTTCAATCTGGATGAGTTACTGGCACGCGTTCGTGCTTTGTTGCGCCGTACCCAGCCGGAGCGTATTCCCGTTTTAAAGTTTGCGGACCTTTCTTTGGACACGGGTTCAAGACAGGCAACGCGTGGTAACCGTACGGTGGCATTAACCGCCAAGGAATATGAACTGCTGGAATTATTTCTGCGGCATCCCAAACAGGTATTGACCCGCGAAGTGATCTTCGACCGTGTGTGGGGCTATGACTTTGGCGGCGAGAGCAATGTGCTTGAAGTCTATATTCGATATTTGCGCCAGAAATTAGAGGCGGAAAATGAACAGCGTCTTATCCATACTGTGCGCGGGGTTGGATACGTTTTACGGGAGAATCCGTAAAACGAGCTTCTGCGGTTCTTTGAGTATGTTTAGCCGGGACCTGACGGGCTGTTGATGGCCTGTCAGGTCCGTCGTTTATTTTGATGAGCATTCTCAGCCTGCCTTAAACTCAAGCCATTAAACTATCACCATGTCATTGCGCCTGCGCCTTACATTGCTTTACTCAACCTTCATGAGTGGAATTCTTCTCATTTTTGGCGCGACAGTATATGTACTTGTCAATGTGATCTTACTGAATCAAGTGGATAATATTCTGGCCGGTGTGGCCCGGGAAATTGTGCGCGCAACGTCGGTCGACTCAATGGGGGAATTGAGTGTCATCAGCCTTCCTCAATTGGATATGACTTCCAATGCCTATGTTCAGGTATGGGGCAGCAATGGAAAACTGGTGACTACATCTCCCAGTATCGGAAGTTTGGACAAGGCACTGGATCCCATTGGGTTGAAAACTGGCCAAACAATGTTCGAGGACTCGTATCTTGATGGGGCTCATTTGCGTGTGTTGAGTGTTCCACTTAAGTTGCGTGACCGCCTCATTGGCACACTGCAAGTTGGTGCGAGTTTGGCAGTAGCCGATGCCACCCGGACGAATCTTCTCTCGACCATGCTCGTGATTTCCGTCATTGCAGTTGGGCTGGCAATGTTGGGATCGTGGGTGGTCTTGGGTCGTGCGTTGGCTCCATTGGGCGCGATTACGGAAACGGTCGACCAGATTAACAAGGCAGACGATCTCTCCCGCCGCATTCCGTATCATGGTGAAATGCAGGATGATATTGGGGATCTGGTCGTCTCGATGAACCAAACCCTGGAACGCCTTGAAACCCTTTTTACTTCTCAACAGCGTTTTCTTGCTGACGTAAGTCATGAACTCCGCACACCGCTGACGGTGATCAAAGGCAATGTCGATCTGATACGCCGCATCAAAGAAGCAGACGAAGACCTGCTCAATAGTATTGACCAGGAAGCAGGCAGGCTGACCCGACTTGTGAGCGGGCTATTGATGCTGGCTCAGGCAGAATCGGGGAAGCTGGCGTTGAATTTCACCCGTGTGGAACTTGATCTTCTCTTAACTGAAGTTTTTACTGAAACCCGTGTGCTTGCCGGGAGCAAGGTACATTTGCATCTCAACGATATCGATCAGGTAATTTTAAAGGGGGATCGCGACCGCTTGAAACAGGTCTTGTTGAATCTTGTTGGAAATGCAATTCAATACACGCCGCAGGGCGGCGATGTATTTCTTAGCCTGTCCAAACTGGGTGATCAGGCGCGCATTATTGTCCGCGATACAGGGCCGGGAATTCCGGCCGATGATCTGCCTTATATCTTTGAACGCTTTTATCGTGCTGAGAAATCACGCACACGCTCCAAAACCAGCGGCTTTGGCTTGGGTCTGTCAATCGCAAAGTGGATCGTGGAACAACATGGCGGCCAGATAAAGGCCGAGTCGAAAGAGGGGCAGGGAACGACCTTTGTTATTTGGTTGAATATCGTTACTTAGCCGGGAAGTGGGAATTTAGGGCATGCCCAGCCGTAGGTGGGCTTGATGACAAAGACTGACTCCATATTTTGAATACCATTCGTTCAATGCACTACTTGAGTCCGTTTTATTGACAGCATCCATGTAGATCGGCACCCCATATTGAACATACCGTTTTGTCTGTGCAGGCCATGTCCATTCGGCACGGTGGATAATACCAATACCGCCGTTGTAACCAGCCATGGCAAGACGGGTATCTCCATTTGCGGTTTGCAATGAGCGGGCCAGATATGCGAGTCCCCGGGCCGCATTGGTGTCTGGATTATATGGGTTCTCCAATGCGTAAAAGTGAAAAGGCATGACTTGAAAGAGACCCATGGCACCAGCACTGGAAGTTGCGCGAGGATCTCCGCAGGATTCGATCTGCATGATGGTGGCAACCAGGTTTGGGTCAAGGTTGGAGGCGGCTGCCCAACTTGAGATAGAGTCGGCCCAATGGAGTACCTCCGGTCTGAAGATGGGGGAGATGCTTTCATGGGAGGCAGGCGGCGTTCCCACAAAAACGGGAACAGGATTTGCTTTAAGGGCAAGCGTTGTGAGGAGTCCGCTGATCAGGATGACGGCAAGGGGGATGATGGTAAAACCAGACAAACAGCCGCTCCCTTCATATTCCTGCGGGGCAGCGGCTGTTTGCCGATACGTTCTATTCGTGCGAGCGCGGGGCATACGTTTGATTCTCTTTTCTGGGTCTAAAGGACCCGGGCTCGAAATGAGTTTATTTGGTTGTTAATTCGCAGAGCGTTGCCCTGCACGTACATTATGCATCGTAATGGCGGGTGCTATTTTCAGAGTTACTGCGTCCTTCATATGAAACTGGATGATAGGTGGGTTCGGGTGGTACGAAGGAGGTTTGGGTCGAAGTCACCGGTTTGGGTGCCGGACGGAAGTTGTTATTGGATGCGGAAGCGGCATTAACCGGTCGATTGATCTGCGAAGCGGGGCGAAGCACGGGCTGGTTTGAGGGCTGGTTGGTGTACTGGCTTGTATATTGGTTCACCGGGGCTGGACGAGGCTGGGGCTGCGGTTGTTGGTAGGTGCGTGGCTGAGGCTGAGGGGCAGAGTAGGTCGGTTGCGAATGAACCTGTGCCGTAGTGAAGAGACGATCGCCAGCGAGCGAGAAGGTGCCGATGATGAGAAGGCGTACCAACCAAACCATGGCAGCCACAAAGATGGGCACAACCTTGGTAATGACATCGCTGCTGAGCGCGGCAGTTCCTTGAATATTACCGTTCTGGGCAATGGCGACAGAGACGCCCCACCAGGTGAGGGTGGCGTTGAAACCTGCGGCCAGGATCCAGGCGCCAAAGAGATAGTACACTTCGGCGGGTTCGTCGCGCCCTTGTTCTGGGGTGAAGATGCGTGCGATTCCGGCAAAGTCGATACCGCAGAATGCAATGGCGAGAATGGTGGCCCACTTCATCCCGGCAAAGGCCAGATCGCCGAGCATATCATGCAGGGCATATTGTGTGGTGCTGAAGTTGAAGACCTCGAACGCCAGCAAGGCACCGATAATCATCATGCCCCATGCGGCTCCGCGATTGAACTTGCGATTATGAATTAGATTGTTCCACAACCGTTTCAGTCCATCGCCGAGAGGATTACGATTGTAAGTAGCCATTTCGACCTCCTTGTCGAATTATATTGAACAAATGTTCTATAAAGTGAGGCGATTTTAGAACAAATATTCTTTACTGTCAAGAGAAGAATAAGAGGGAAATTTTCCCGTTCTGCTGTATTGAGTATTCCCCTCTGCAGAATGACCATTCCCATGGATTTTCACTCTATAATGGCTAAAACGAACCTCAAGGAGAACTTATGTTGTCCCAGATGAAAGCTTACCCCAAACTAAATCCCTCGGATGTGCGTGTACTTGGCGCAAAAAAGGAGGAAGGATACGAAAAGCAATTGCTCGTCTTCCAAACTCCATTTGGCTATCGCCGTATGGCTGAGTGCTTCAAACCGGATGGGGACGGCCCGCACCCCCTGATGCTTTTTTTGCATTGGTATGAACCGGAGTCACGCGACTCGAATCGCAGTCAATTTGTGGAGGAGGCGGTTGAAATGGCAAAGGCAGGGACGATCTGCCTGACCGTGGAAACATTGTGGTCCGACCCCGATTTTTTCCTCAAACGAACCCAGGCTGAAGACATGCAAAACTCAATGGAAGAAGTGGTCAATCAGCGCCGGTTTATTGATTTTCTCACCTCACAGCCAAACGCCGACCCAAGCCGTTTTGCCCTGGTTGGCCACGATTTTGGTGGGATGTATGGAATCCTCTCCGGGAGTTTGGACAAACGCCCAAGCCATTACGTCATCATGGCTGCCACGCCTCGCTTCCCAGACTGGTACCTGTATCTGCCCAAGTTGGAGGGTGCTGCGCGAGAAGCCTTTCTCTCCGAAATGACCGCCATTGACCCGATCACTCACATTCAGAATCTTGCACCCGCGCCGATCCTCTTCCAATTCGGGGATGATGACTTCCACGTTCCGCTCGAGCGGGCAGATGAGTTCTTTGCCCAAGCAAATGAACCGAAGGAAAAGAAGGTCTACAAATCAGGCCACGGGCTACATGATGCGGCAACAAAGGATCGCAGAGCCTGGCTAAAGGAAAAACTGGGTTTGAAGTAAAACTATTCCGCCCTTTTTGTAGCGAGTAGAACTGAAAGCTCCTGAAAGGCCACGCGGTAAAAGAAGGCCAGCCAGAACATGTTTCCAAAATATTTAAGAATGTCTCCGGAAGCATAGGAGCCATCGAGGTAGGGTATGTCGATGAACATTTGCCGCGAAAGGAAAAAAAAGAGCAAGGCGGCCACCAACAAAAGATAATCGCGTTTGAAGATCTGACGCCTGAAAATGCCAAGAAAGGCCATGATGGTGAGTAAATAGAGCAGGTAAAAAAAACCTTCTCGAATTCCAAGCAACCCCAACAATATCTGGTCATGCAGCCGGAACATGTCGTCCACCGTGATCACCAGACTCAGCAACCCTGCTGAAAGGATGAACATCTTGGTTTCAAAAGAGGTGGTCGATCTGTGCAATAACATTGCGGTGAATAAACAGATGGTTGTCGTTGCCATCCATGTCAACCCGCCCAGATTTGAAAGGATGCCGATATAAGCGGGAAAGTACATTGCTTCGGAGGCTTCCCGAGTTAACAACCACAAGGGAGTGTAGGTCTTCTCAGAGATCAATATCAACAGGCCAACACTTCCAACTGCCATAACACTTATAACAAGTGCAGTGGGGATAATTCTTTTAATTTGGGCTGCAAAACCAGAAAAAAGTGCCTGGCCGCTTTGTGAGTTTTCATTTAATTTCATGCTTTGAAGTCCTTGTTTATATGGCGGATTATACGCCCCTCAAATCGAGCAAATTGTTATTTGACGAAATTGTAAACTGACTGTTAAACTTGGCCCACTCTATGACTTCACCCCCTGAAACGGGTGAACCGCGAAAACGGAGATACAATGTTCTTCTCGAACACACCGCGCCCAGAAAGCCTGCGGGCGATTGCGGATGTGAAGCACGTGCCCTATTGGTTGGACGACCCCTCCAAACCAGAACCAACCCCACCTCTTACAACTCAAATCCAAACCGACCTCGCCATCATCGGCGGAGGTTTCACTGGTCTATGGACGGCGCTGCAAGCCAAGCAAGCCGACCCGGATCGGGATGTCGTCCTGATTGAAGCGGGGGAGGTTGCCATCGGCGCCAGCGGACGCAACGGCGGCTTTTGTGCCGCCTCGATCACGCATGGCATTGATAACGGCAGGAGCCGCTGGGCAAAGGAACTCCCCAAATTAATTCAACTTGGCAATGAGAACCTCGACGGCATCGAAGCCACGATCAAGCAATTCAATATTGATTGTGATTTCATCCGCTCGGGGGAAGTGGGCATTGCGAACGAAGAACATCAAATTGCAGAGCTTCGTGAAGAAGTGGAACTCGCCGAGCACTATAATGTGCCTGCGCAATTCTTCGATCAAGCTGAAATGCGCGCGCGCATCAACTCGCCGACCTTTTTGGCAGGTGCGATCGACATGTCGAATGCGATGCTCAACCCGGCGCAATTGGCATGGGGTTTGAAGAAGGCATGCCTCCAGCTTGGTGTCCGCTTTTTTGAGGGCACTCCAGTGACCGGCTTGGAAGAGAAGCGCGAGCACTTGATCCTCAAGACTCCGCAGGGTCAAGTCACGGCGCGTAAAGTGGCAATGGCAACCAACGCCTTCCCGCCTTTGCTCAAACATCTCAGACTGTATGTGGTGCCGGTCTATGATTATGTGTTGATGACCGAGCCGCTTTCCAAATCTCAACACGACGCCA
>DAOQPR010000082.1:2537-10046 GCA_035333265.1 Anaerolineales bacterium | reverse complement strand
CATGCTGCGCGGATTGCGGGAACGCAACCTGACAGCTTTGGTGACCCTGCATCATTTTACCGATCCGCTTTGGGTAACCGAACAAGGGTCATGGGAGTCTGAGGCGATCGTTCCATTGTTTGAAAAATACGTTCGCAAAATGGTGGATGCGCTTAAAGAATATACCAACCTGTGGGTGACCATTAACGAGCCGAATATTTATGCATTAGGCGGATATGTGCAGGGTGTGTTCCCGCCAGGCAAGAAAGACCTGCGACAGGGAATGCGTGTGATGGCGAACATGCTCAGAGGGCATGCCGCTGCGTATCGCGTCATTCATGAATTGCAGCCGGAGTCGCGGGTGGGGTATGCCCATCACTATCGCCCGATGGTTCCACGGGCAAGCTGGTCGCCATTGGACATGTTAATGCGCAACATCCGCTATAACGGGGTCAACATGGCATTTCCCACGGGCATCTCCACCGGTGTGATGAAAACACCCTTGGGTAATTTTAATATCCCCGAAGCCAAAGGGACGCAGGATTATCTTGGCTTGAATTATTATTCTGTGGATACGGTCTGGTTTGACATTACCAAACCAGGCGAGATGTTTTCGAACAGCGGTTACCCAAAAGATGCCGATATGAGCGATACGAACTTTCTCGCCAACATCCCTGAAGGCATTTTCAATTCCATCAAGTGGATTGTCCGCACCTACCCAAATCTGCCCATCATCATTACAGAGAACGGCGTGGAAGATTTCGATGACCATATGCGACCGCGCTATCTCGCCCAGCATTTGCATCAAGTCTGGCGGGCGGTCAATTTCAACTGGCCCGTCAAAGGTTATTTCCATTGGTCATTGGTGGATAATTTCGAATGGGAGCGTGGCTGGACTCAGCGTTTTGGGCTGTGGGGGCTGGATGTGGATACGCAGAAGCGCATTCGCAGACCGAGTGTGGATCTGTATGCTGAGATCTGTAAAGAGAACGGGATTTCAAGCGAGATGGTGCAGAAGTATTGCCCCGAAGTGTTTGAGAAGATTTTTCCGTCATGATTTGACAGCAGAACTCCGAGGGCTTCAAACCCTCGGAGTTCTTTATTTTTATTCCTTTGTCACTGCGGTTAAATTCATCGTAAGCAGTACACCGGGTTTGGGCAATTCATTGACGCCGATCACGGTACGTGCCGGGCGATGTTCCCCCATTTTGATTACATAGGCACGATTCATTTCCTCAAAGTCACTCATGTTCTTGAGGAAGATATTGATATGAATGACATGCTCCAGATCGGAGCCTACCGAATCCAGCATGACCTTGAATGATTCCAAAATCTGTGCGGCTTGGGAGAATACATCCTCCCCTGCAAGTTGACCAGTCGCCGGATCCACCCCGGCGGTTCCGCCGATGGTGATGTAGGAGCCAACTCTGGAAATATGGTTGTAGGGGCCGATCGGTGTCGGCGTGTTGGGAGGCGTGGATGTTTCGACATTGAATGCCATTCTATGTTTCTCCTTTGCGATGAATTCATCATACTCCGAGGGAATCTCAATGTCAAATTTTTGGCATAACAGGTTTACGTCATGAAAGTCGTTTTCGTCCAGCTTGTAGCCTGTATGAAATTTGATCATCCATTCAGGCGAGATGCATTTAACAGGATGGCCGCCGATGTCCCCGCTGCCAGTTAATGAGTCGTACGGATAGGCCACGCCAAAAATATTGTTCCCTTCTTCATCAAAAGTGCAGGAATGAACGTCCACCTCATGACCGAAGGCATCTCCAAGGACAAAGTTACACTCCCAACTATCGTCACGTGGAATATCCCGATAGCCCTGCGCCTCCAACAATGAACGAAGTTGAGGTACATCCTTGTGCAGAATGGCAATATCGAGGTCGTTATGACGACGGGACTGTTCGCCAAGCAGGGCATCCACACCCCAGCCGCCGTCCACCCAAACTCCGATCTTATTTTTTTCGAACATTTGTAGAATACGGACTGCGTCATATACCGACATGGTAGCCTGGATGGCCTTTGGAGAATTATCGGTCTTGTAAACTAAAGTGATGTGCCCATCCGGGTCGTGTTCTTCCCGTACGAATTCCATCCCTGCTTTTTCTGCCACATGCGCAGACGCCCTGTTCTCAGCGGCAATGGTCGCAAGCAGGTAGGGCAGTCCGCATTGTTTGAAGCCGTATTCCAACAATGCGGGCACCAATTCACTGGCATATCCCTTGCCCCAGGCGTTTGGATGAAACGCGTAAATGACCTCGGGTTCGCCGCGCTCAGCATCGTAGACAATACCGCCACAGCCAATGAAGGCGCCCGTCGATTTTTCGATCAGGGCAGAAGCGCCGAAGCCCTTCGTCCCGTAATTCCGAATCGAGATCTCTATCCACTTCTTGCACAGGTCATACGATAGCGGCTGACCATCTCCCATCCAGCGTGTGACCTCAGGCAGTCGAAAGATGGCGAACAGCGACTCGGCATCATCCAATGTAAGGCTGCGAATGGATAGGCGCGATGTTTCGAAAAATACGGTCAATTAAGCGGCTCGCTTTCCTGAAAGGAAGAAAAAAGTCTCGGTGAATTTGGCAGTGGAGACCTCGAAGCCAAGAGACTTCAATGTTTCCTCAAGCATGGTCAGATCATAGAACGCTTTTACAATGGTGTATTCACGCCCATCTTCCAACGGACGCTTTGCATAAATAGCATCCTTTGCAATGATCTCATCGGCCACACTGGGCGCATGTTGATCCACCAACGCGACCAACCCACCTGGGCGAACCGACCTCCTTACTTTATCCAAAAATTCTTCAAGCGCCGAGGGCGGCACATGCGATAACCAGTTGGCAAAAAAGACCAGGTCATATTCCCCGGAAGGCTGCCACTTGAACAGATCCGCCTGCTGATAGACAATCCGTTCATCCCCGTAGCGTTCGCGGGCAATAGCAAGCATTTCCGGTGCGGCATCCACGGCCGTCACATGGCCGCCCATGGTTAACAGGGCCTCCGTCCAGAAACCGGTGCCGCAGGCCAGCTCGAGGATGCTCTCGAATCTTCCCAACTTGAGCAGCATAGCTTTCCCTGCGTCGAATAATTCGACAGCACTCGAGATCGACTCGTCATACTCCTGGGCGCGTGCCCGATAATATTCGATTTGTTCATTCAAAATTGGGTCGTCCATGAAATTCGCTCCTTACAACTAAAGTCAGGATTTTCCATTGCGGGTGATTATATAAGAATCCACTTAATTTTGTAGTGTAGAATGAATACGATGTTAAAGAAATTTACCCAACCTAAATATCTGCTTATTCTTGTCGCAGGCATCATTTTAATTTCATCCCTGGCCTGGTTTGCGGTGCGTGTCAATCGTCTTCAGGAGAGGTCGGGAGAATCTGGCAAACTGGTTTCCTTCGACTACTGTGCCGAAGAATTGACCAAACTATGCGTTGTCTCCTTTGGCCGCGATGCGGATGACAATACCATCGTCAATTTATTTGTGCCTGAAGATGAATTCCCCATTTTTTATCTAAAAGTGACCCGTGCCACAGGCGAAAGCGTTTACGAATGTGATAAGAATGATGAAGTGAAGACCAGCGTTTATTGCACTGGTGATCCGCTTAACCTCGAAGAACGTTTCGACATCCAGATCGTATCCGTCAAAGATGATCAGATTTTGGCCCAGGGCAGATTCACTCTAACCGCCTTCCTCATCACAGGCCCAACCGCCGATGTTCAAACGCCTCAGACCACGCCCGAGGTTGCTGCATCCACCCAAACAGAGGCCACACCGACAGTCTCCTCCGGCACCTCGGTTGCAAGTGGAGATTTGGCAACAGCCACAGCCACTCAATCTAATAATGACCTTGCCACTCCAACAACCAGTGTTGCCGTGAACCAAACGGCCACATCGGTGGCTGTCATTCGGGCGACCCCAACTGCCACCTCCGACTCCTATCCGAGCTACCCATAAATGACCGTCTGGCTCGATGGCCTGGCCTCACTTGCCGCACACGCCGCAACGGTGACCATCATCCTGTTATCGATTCTATGGGGAATGTGGATTATCCGCGGGCTTCTTGACCAATTTTATAAAGAACGCCTGAGTGAGTTCGAAAAACTTGCAATCGCCGCCGCCGGTTGGCCTGCGCCAATTCTATTTTTGGCGCTCCTCCTGTTTTTAATTTCCCTAATTTTCACTTCAACCATTGGGCTCATCGTAACCATTGGGATCATTTTGAGCTCAAGTTTTGTGTTTCGTGGTGAAAAACTTTCCCTTCCTCAAACCTTTCTTTTTTTTCTTCTTGGCTTCACATCCCTCATCCTACACTTTGCCTTTCTCAAAGATATGTTCCTGCCCTCCTATTTCGACTCGGCCGAACATTACCGCCTGATCCACTCTATTACCGAAACCTACCGGCTGGGAATTCTGTCTAAAGAATTACTGGGCACAGTCTATCACCTTGGCTTTCATTTCATCAGCGCCGGGTTGTCTTTTTTCTTTCAGCAAAGCATCGTGGATGTGATACTCGTCTTCGGCCAGGTCATTTTGACCTTTTTACCTTTCCCCCTTTTCTTCCTCATCAAAAACGAAACCGATTCAACCCTGGCAGGAATATTCACCGCTCTATTAGCTGGCTTTGGTTTTCACATGCCCCAGCATCTGATGAACTGGGGAAAATACCCCGCCTTGCTCAGTCTTGCCATCATCAGTTTCGTTCTGTGTATGGCATACCTGGCATTTCGCGGGAACCCGCATTCATATCCAAGAAAATACAGTCTGATTCTTCTCGGCATTGGCATCCTTGCTTCCATCCTCATCCACTCACGGACGATTGTGCTCTACGCCATTCTTGGCATTGCCTCGGTCGCCCTGCTGATATGGAAACGCCAGCGATCTTCCATTCGTGTTCTGACCATATTGTTTGTCTTGGGGCTAATCGTCATCGAAATTGTTTTTTCCCGATCTGACTCCGCGCTCAAACTTTTGCTGGAAGGCTACCTTGTCAAAGACTTCTGGATGCTTATTCTCGTCGGCTTGCTGACGATCTTTTCGTTTCTGTATTTCACAGAGACCACATTTCTTTTGTTCAGTGTGTTGGCATTCATGGGGCTGGCCTTGTTCACGCCTTTTTTTCTGCCCATTCATGGCGTTCAATCCCTGCTCGACCGTCCCTACGTGCAGATGTTCCTCCATCTTCCCTTTTCCCTTTTGGGAGGACTCGGATTCGCAGGCCTCATACAGACAATAAAACGCCTCCTTCCCAGCCGGGAGTTGCTCATGCGCTTCACGGCTGGGATTCTCTTTGGCCTTGTTCTCATTAATATCGCCTTCCAATACAATTTCTATTCCTCCCCTTGCTGTCGCTTTACCACCCGAGACGACCTTGCTGCCTTCACCTGGCTCGATCATTCCATACCGGAGGATGCCACCATCCTCATTGCCTCTTCCAGTTTGTATGTGGCTTCGCTGCAACCCTCGCAGATTCAGACAGGTGTGGATGCGGGCATCTGGATCCAACCGCTTCTGGCGCGCAACACTGCCCTGGCCTGGCAGGGTATGCAATTAGACTCTTCCGAAATCCATTCCCAGCTTTGCAATAAAAAAGTTGGCTACATCTACATTGGCGGAATGCCGCAAAGTTTTTCAGAACCCATTCTGGCGGCTTTACCGGAGTGGTATTCGCCCGCCTTCTCTCTGCCAAAAGCAAAGGTGTATCAGGTGATAGGGTGTCATTAACCTGCCATCCGTTTTCATGGTAAAAGTGTGCTTATGAAATATGTTCATCGACACGATTGGTTGTGGAGTCTCCCACTTGCCCTGGCGGCAGGCGCAGGGTTGGCCTCCATTCAACCGGGACATTGGTTCATCGGTTGGCTGGGCTTTTCTTTCCTCTTTCTCCTTTCCATCTTTCTTCTTTTAGTCTCAACCCGCTGGGCTGATGGCGGAAAACCGCTCCTCTGGATGGTAATGCTTGCTTTTCTCCTGCGTTTCTTAGGCGGTGTTGGAACCTATCTCGCTTTGCCATTTCTCGGCTACCCTGAAGATGAAGAGCAAAAAGCCGGGTTCACCTACACCGATGCCTATCGCCGCGATGCACAAGCCTGGGATTTATCCATCTCTGACCGACCGATCTTCGATGCTTTCAATCGCCGCTTTGCCTATGACCAGTATGGCGGCCTGTTGGCGTTCAGCGCCTTGATCTATCGCTATCTATCCCCGGATGCTCACCGTGTCTTGATGCTTGTACTGGTCTCTGCCTTGATGGGGGCATTGGGACTTCCGTTTTTGTGGAAGGCGGCCAGTCTTCAGTGGGGCGAAAAGATAGCCCTGGCTTCCGGTTGGATCTTTGCACTCTATCCGGAGAGCATCCTGCTTGGTGGCTCTGCCATGCGTGAGCCATATCTTCATGCATTCAGCGCTTTTGTATTTTGGGGTTTTACTGGCTGGCAGATTTGCCGTCAGAGAAATTCGTTGATCTGGCTTGGAGTGGGAATCCTTGGTATGTTGTTGGTCTCGCCGTCCATTGCCCTGGTCACGTTGATCATTTTGGGCGGCTGGCTCTACTTTGCCAGTGAACGTGGACGTATCTCGTGGTGGATGATCGCAGTAGCTTTGCTTGTCTTTTTGGCAGGCCTCTTCCTGCTATCCTCCTCTCTTGACCGGCAGGGTAATTTGGGCGGCGGGACTCCGTTTGCTGTGATCAATAACTTCATCCGTGAGTCGTTGCGTTGGAACATTTATAAGATCGAAGATGAGTCTGGCTGGGTGCAAAAACTATTTGATGAGTGGCCGCGCTGGATTCGTCTGCCTTTTGTGGTGACCTATGGAGTACTGCAACCTGTTCTACCTGCAATTCTGATCGCGCCGACGACGATTATCTGGAAGGTCATTGGCATTTTGCGGGCGTTGGGTTGGTATGTCATGATCCCGGCGTTGATCCTTTCTTTCGCGGCAGGAGCAGGTTCCGGCGCGGAGGCGAAGCGGAAGTTGCTGATGTGGCTTGGGTTCATTGCCTGGGGCTGGGTCCTGTTCACGGCGTTAAGAGGCGGCGGCGATCAATGGGATAATCCGCGGTATCGGACAATTCTATTTTTGTGGTTTGCCATTTTAGCGGGACATGTTTGGGTTTGGTGGCGTGAGTCTCGCAATGCATGGGTCGGGCGTGTCTTTGCGATGGAGTTGGTGTTTGTTGTGTTTTTCGCGCAGTGGTACGCAAACCGCTATCTGCATATGGGTGTGCAATTGCCTTTTTTGGTGATGGTGGCCTTGATTGTAGGTGGGTGGGTTGTGATCGCTGGCTGGGGGGTGTGGCGTGACAGCAGGGAACGTGCTGTTCATAGTGTATAATTCAGTGACTGAATTTTGAATTAAGGAGAAACAATGCCTACTGCACTTATTACAGGGATCACCGGTCAGGATGGTTCCTATCTGGCTGAATTATTGCTTTCCAAGGGGTACCGCGTAGTTGGAATGGTCCGCCGTTCGAGCACGGTTAACTTTGAACGCATTGAACACATTTTGGATGA
>DAOQPR010000082.1:0-2437 GCA_035333265.1 Anaerolineales bacterium | reverse complement strand
GAGGCCACCCCGTTCTACCCGCGCAGCCCATACGGCGTAGCCAAAGTCTATGGCCATTGGATCACGGTCAATTACCGCGAGTCTTTTGATATTTTTGCAACCTCTGGTATTTTGTTCAATCATGAAAGCCCGCGCCGTGGATTGGAGTTTGTCACACGCAAGATCTCAGATGCCGTTGCGAAGATCAAAACGGGCAAGTCCAAAGAACTGCGCCTGGGAAATCTGGATGCCCGGCGTGATTGGGGTTTTGCCGGAGATTATGTGCAAGCCATGTGGCTCATGCTTCAGCAGGATAATCCGGATAATTATGTGATCGGCATGGGTGAAACTCATTCGGTACGCGAGTTTTGTGAAATTGCCTTCTCACACGTCGGCCTGGATTACAAGGAGTATGTAGTGGTGGATGAGCGCTTTTACCGCCCTGCCGAAGTGGATCTGTTGATCTCCGACCCGACCAAGGCGCGCACTCAACTAAGCTGGGAACCAGATGTATCCTTCCAGGAATTGGTGACCATGATGGTGGATTCAGACCTGGCTCGCCATCAGAAGACGAATTAAAGAACGAAGGTAACAGTCACTTAAAAAACGACTGTTACCTGTTTTAATTATGACCTTTCCAAAATTATTCAATAAAGAATTGCCCTCCTGGCTGCCGTTAATCCTGGCAGGCATGGGGGCGATTCTCTATTTAATCCAGGCGTTGATCTATGCTCATACCACTGTCAGCAGTCTGGATGAAGGCTCCTATCTCATCAAGGGCATCCTATATTGGAAAGGGATTTACAAACCATTCGAGCCATACGGCCCGTTGACGAACAAAGCTCCTTTAGCTTTTCTAATTCCCGGTTTTGCCGAATATCTCTTCGGCGCAGGTCTTCGCACAGGCAGATACTTTTCCATATTTCTTGGCTTGCTTACCATCCTCGGGCTGTGGATCAGCGCTCGCCGTTGGGCGGGTAACTGGCTGGCGGCCTTTACGGTTTGGGTCTTTGCGTTTAGCCCGATGATCATCAAACTCCATGCGCGCGCCGTGTCAGAAGTCATCATTGCCTGCTTGCTTGCCTGGATCTGCGTGCTGGCTCTCGACGAAGAACGCCCACTCTGGCAGATCATTCTGGCCTCGGTGCTTGCTGCTGCCGCGGTGTTCACCCGCCAGAATATGGCACCGATTCTGCCATTCCTGATCCTTTATACATTTTGGCAGCATGGCAAACAAAAAGGCTTGTGGGCTTTGGCCGCCGGTTCTCTGGTCTTACTGGTTCTCCACATCTATTACTGGCCGCGTGTGATGGCCATTTGGGCGCCGTGGCTGCCCGAGAACCTCACACCATTTTTGGATGCATTTCGCATCCCAACCGATTCCGTTCCGATCTGGGACCCTGCCATCGATTTTTGGAATCGACTCAATTCCTTTTTTCAGGGGATTCGCTATCACTTCATCCCGATTCTCGGCAGCATCTTTGGATTGATCTTCCTCCCGCCTCGCGCCGACCGAAAGCCTGCTCCTGCCATGCGGGCAGCTTTATTCCTCGCTGTGAGTTATTTCGTTCTCGTCCTCATGCACGGTTGGGCAGCCATTGCGAGTCAGTACGAAAGTTATTCGTGCGTCTTTTGTTTCTCGAATTACCTGGGCTTCTTCGACCCGCTGGGCATCCTCTTCTTTGTCATTACCTTTGCCCATTTCTGGAATCAAAATCCGAATCGTGCAATGCAGGTTTTGACGGTTTTTGTAGTGATCGCTACTGCCACCGGCATCGGCTTTTCCCTCTTTGAGCAAGTTGGTAATGGTCTGCTCAACCTGCCCCTCGTACCACGCTTCCGTTCAGACGGGTTTGGTTTCATCGCCATTGTTGATGCCCTGACACAAGGTTTGGGAATGCAGTTTGTACAAGTCAAACGCTCGGTGAGTTCCTCACTTGGATTCCTGCTTGGGCTGGGTGTTTTACTTATGGCATTTTTCATCTGGAAACGTGGCAAGAAGACTGATTTCACCCTCATTCTCGTCAACTCGTTTCTCGTTACTGGATTTATCCTCTCTCCCATACTGCATCTTGGCGAAAGCAAACGTGACTGCAATACCGACATCATTCACGATCATGAGAAACTCGGTGCCTATCTGGCTTCGATCATCCCGCCGGATAGTCTGGTATATTGGGACGGCGGCAACGCCTACACTCCCATGATCTACGTGCCACAGGCGCGCATTTTCCCGCCACAGATCAATGATGGTTATACCTTCCATATTGGCGGCGACCCGGATGTGCTGTACTATTTTAGTCACTGGAATGCCGGGCTGGACCAGCGCTGGCGCGCCGAAGCCGATATCTTCATTATCGAAGCCAAACGCTATAATAACTGGAAGGATTTCCTCACCCCGCAGGACTTCCAGGAATTTGCCAAACCCGCCGATTCGCCCTCCTGTAATGAAGGCTCCGAA
>DAOQPR010000081.1:0-10182 GCA_035333265.1 Anaerolineales bacterium | reverse complement strand
GACCTCGGAGATTCGCGGCGAAATTGAGTTTCGCAATGTCTCGTTCCATTACCCTGGCAGCGACAACGTGCTTGAAGATATTTCCTTCAAAGTCAAACCCGGCCAAACCGTTGCCATTGTCGGCCAGACCGGAGCTGGCAAGACCACCCTGGTCAAACTCATTAACCGCATCTACGATGTGACAGAAGGTCAGGTGTTTGTAGATGGCTTGGACGTGCGCGACTGGAATCTCGCCTCACTGCGTTCGCAGATTTCCATCATCGAGCAGGATATTTTTCTCTTCTCACGCACACTCAGCGACAACATTGCCTTCGGCAAACCCGGCGCAACCAAGGATGAGATCATGGCGGCTTCGATCGCTGCACAGGCCCATGATTTTATTTTGGATTTTGATGAGACCTACGGAACCGTTGTCGGCGAACGCGGTGTAACCCTCTCCGGTGGGCAGCGTCAACGCATTGCACTTGCGCGAGCCTTCCTCACCGACCCGCGTGTACTCGTCCTCGACGACTCCACCTCCGCCATCGACTCGGCCACCGAAGACAAGATCCAACGTGCCATTTCCAACGCCTCGCGCGGACGCACAACTTTCATCATCACCCACCGCCTGTCACAGATCCGCTGGGCCGATCTTATCATCGTGCTCCGCAAAGGTCATATCGCAGCAATTGGTTCGCATGATGAGTTGATGAAGACATCTGAGGCGTATTCGAGAATTTTTAGAGAATAACATCATTGCGAGGAGCGCTCTTGCTCTTCGCGACGAAGCAATCCCCAGCTAATCATGAGATTGCTTCGGGCGGAAGAACACCGCCCTCGCAATGACAGAGGAATATTATGGGTTTCTTTGCAGGATTAAACGACGAAAAATATGACCGGCAGTACAAGGATAATGAACTTGTCCGGCGCATGGTTAATTATTTTGGTTCGCAAAAGATGCGGCTGGCAATGGCATCCGTGGTCATCATCGTTATTGCGGTTATTGGTGCGGCGCTGCCTGTCATCGTCTCCCGCATGGTGGACTTGATCAAAGACCAGCCCAGCGTCCGGGATATTCTTTTGGTGACAGCAGCCCTCATCGGCGTGGCATTTGGCCAATGGGGATTGAACTGGCTCCGGCGTGGTTTGATCGTGCGCGCAGTCGGTGACGTGGTGTTGGACATGCGTTCCCGCGCCTTTCGCGCCGCCGCCGAGCATGATCTCTCTTTTTATGACCAGTTCTCCTCCGGGCGCATTGTCTCGCGCATCACATCCGACACGAATGACTTTGGTCAGCTTGTGGTCATCGTCACCGATGTGGTGGCGCAATTCATTCAGGCCTTTATCATCGCGGTGGTGCTGTTCCGCACAGAGTGGCGGCTGGCATTGTTATTGATCGGCTTTCTACCGTTCATCTTTGGTATCGCTTCCGGCTTTCGTGTGATGGCTCGTAGAATCACAAAGAAAGGCATGAAGGCGATGGCAGACGTCAATGCGGCTATTAAGGAAACCATCAGCGGGATTTCGATTGCCAAAAATTTTCGGCAGGAAGAAAGTATCTTCAAGTCGTTCGATGAATCGAATCAACAATCGTACGGTGTGAACGTGCAGCGCGGCTTCGTGCTCTCCCTGGTCTTTCCCACCCTCAATGCGCTGGGCGGCATCTTTGTTGGCATATTGGTCTACATTGGCGGAAACAGTGCAGCCGCTGGCGTCGTCAGCATCGGTTCATGGTATCTCTTCATCATGAGCCTCGATCAGTTCTTCTTTCCTGTTTTGAATCTCACTTCATTCTGGGCGCAAATCCAGGGCGGACTTTCTGCTGCGGAACGTGTCTTCGCCTTGATCGACGCCGACCCAAATGTGATCCAGGCCGAAAGACAGGATGTACCGCGCCTCAAAGGTGAAGTTCATTTCGAGCATGTCCATTTCCGCTATTCGGATAAAGAACCGGTTCTCACCGACTTCAACCTGCTCATCCAACCCGGAGAGACTCTGGCGCTGGTAGGGCATACCGGCGCGGGTAAATCGTCCATAGCGAAATTAATTGCGCGCTTCTACGAATACCAGCAGGGACGCCTGCTCGTCGACGGGCGCGACATCCGCACCTTTGACCTGACTCAATACCGCCGTCAGTTGGGCATCGTCTCGCAAGTGCCATTTCTATTTTCTGGAAGTGTGGCTGATAATATCCGCTACGCCGCACCGGGTGTGCCTGAGGAAGAAATGCTGCGCCTTGCCAAACGCATCGGCGATGGGGAATGGCTGGAAACCCTCCCGAACGGACTGCACACCGAAGTGGGAGAGCGCGGCAATCGGCTTTCGATGGGGCAGCGTCAGCTCGTGGCGTTGATGCGCGTCCTCGTACAGAATCCTGCCATCTTCATCCTGGATGAGGCGACCGCCAGCATCGACCCGTTCACCGAGTGGCAGATCCAACAGGCGTTGAATCTCATCCTGAAAAATTCAACCAGCATCCTGATCGCCCATCGCCTTTCTACAGTCAAAGCCGCGGATCGGATTGTGGTCATGCGCAGGGGCACCATCATCGAAGAGGGCAACCACCAAGGCTTGCTCGACCAGAATGGTCATTACGCCGAGTTATACAATACTTACTTCCGGCACCAAAGTTTGGCGTATATTGAGCAAGTGAAGGATATGGTAAACAAATAAGATAAGCGGCCCTCAAAATGGGCCGCTTATCTTATTTCAATCAAAATTTACGGCAACCCAAATGCCTTTACCAAAAAGACTGCCATTTGTGCGCGGGTGACCGAGCTTTCCGGGCAGTACAGCCCGCTTGCACAGCCGCTGGTAATCCCCTCCGCGGCTAACTGCTCGATCCAATCCTCGGCCCAGTGACCGGCGATATCGCCAAAGGTAGTGGTTACATTTGGCGGTGTATACGATGATCCATGTTTGGCTTTCAAGAGGAATACCGCCATCTGCGCACGGGTCACCGAGCTATCAGGACAATACAATCCAATTGCACAACCTGAGGTGATGCCATCATTCTTCAACGCCTCGATCCAATCTTCTGCCCAATGGCCCGTTGTATCGTTGAACGTCGAAGACACATTAGATGGGCTATACGAGATCGGATAATGGATGCCTTTCTCCAAAAAGACCGCCATCTGTGCGCGAGTTACTTCACTTTCAGGACAGTATGAAAGTGGAGACGTGGAACATCCACCTGTAATGGCGGCACTGTAGAGGCGTTCGATGTATTGCCAGGCCCAGTGAGAAGAAGGTGTATCTCCGAATGTTGAGTTTTTTTTAACCGTATACACCTCACCAGAATTGAAATTCCCGTCTGCGCTACTCGTTCCGCCCAGGGCATTACCAGCAGTATTCTTGATTGTATTATTATCCACAACATCCAGACGAAGTATGCCATCGGTGGAGCCGGTATCGACCAGCACCATATAGTTCATTCCCGAGCCGCTCACATTTATTACACTTGCGTCCGCAATTCCTGTAAGAAGAAAATCACTTGTATCCACTCCGGTTACAGATTCAGAAAAAGTAACCGCATAGCTCACTGATGCAGAGAAAGCAGGGTTGGAAGAAGCCCTAAGAATGGAGTGAACGACTGGCACATCCAAATAATAAACGCGCACATAATCCACCAACAGGCTTCCGCCAGAAATGGTTGCAGCCGTTGGTGTGGTACCGCCAGCAACCCCATTTGGAAAACCGCCCCCCATGGCAAGATTCAGCAATATGAAGAAACCATGGTTTGTGGCGTTATTCCAGGTGGTTGCATCAACCTGATCCGACTGCAACGTGGATGTGGGAACGCCATCCACATACCAGCGTATTTCCTGGGGAGATTTGCTTCGATCCAGTTCCATTCTGAATGTATGGAATGTGCTTTGAAGGTTTGGGCTAAATCCAGACATGCTTCCGCCGAGGCCGTTGGTTTCATTGCAAGGTCCACCCGGGGTTGTACCGCAATGCAGGGTTCCCCACCATTGATTCAACCCGTTGACATTTTCCATGATATCGATCTCACCAATGCCAGGCCAATTCCAATAGTTGCCACGATAGGCACTTCCCAACATCCAGAATGCAGGCCAATACCCAAGGCCATTGGATGAAGTAATATCCGGTAATTGAATACGCGCCTCCACTGCCATTACACTGTTCGAAGGAGGTTGGAAATCAGCCCGCATCGTTTCAATTCGCCCCGATGTCCAATAAGTGAGCGGGTCAGAGCCAGTGTGGAGGGCACGAATTGTCAACAGACCATTGGCCTGCGATACATTCGTCAGGTCACAAGTATAGGATTGCACTTCCCCCGTTCCCCAATTGGCAGGCCCATTCGGGTTGGTATATTGAGTTCCTGTATCACAAATCCATTTCGATGCATCCACAGGGCCACTCCCATTAAATTCATCGGCCCACACCAATGACCAGGCCGGGGCATACATTGCTGCATGAGCAGCCGTCACTCCTTCATCCCGGTAAAAGTATTTCCAGACAAACTCCTTATTGAAGTTTGCAATTGAAAGGAAAATCCACTCTTGCGCCAGGGCGCTGAAACGGCTGCTGCAATTGCCATAATCTGCGCCGGGTTTCACCATGATGGCATCCCGAAAACCATAGGATGAGTCGTAACATGTGGATATGGATGCCAGGACTTGCAAATTTTCAATCGCCCCTGGCGCGAGTGGAGTCATCAATGCAAGCGCACCAGCATGTGGAGTGACAAGCCCGGCTCTATCTTCCGGAATGCCTGCCATGACAACCGGAAGTGATCCCTGCTGAAGATACCCACCCGAGCCAATATCATAGCTATCCGAAAGTCCCCAGGCAGCATAGCCTTGATCCTGTGCATATTTGATCTGGGCACGTGTGGCTGGAATGATCGTATTCCAACCGTAAGGCGTATCCATTTCACGAATGAACACCGCCGGACCTGCATAGGTAAAGTAGGAACCATCCCAGGCCACAGACTCAACAGAGATACCATTGTATGACCCGGCTGGGCTGTTCAATGCCAGAAGGCTATTTCGAAACTCAGCTTCACTTAACTGTCCCAGCGCGCGGGCAACAAAGTTGATAATTCGATTCTCATTGGAGTAGTAATCTGCCTGGGTTCCACCTTGTGGATTCTCAACATCGCCCCATGAAAAACGATGTGTGTCATAGTGATACCAGAGTGTGAAATCCATTTTATCCAGAATGGCATCAGCTTTTTGCGCGATGGATGAATGTCTGTTTGCTTCAGCATATTCACGAATGGTGATCAGGCTGGCCGCCAGCCAGGCATTATCCACAGAGGGGACGAGATGATTATCTCCTGAATTCGAGCCGGCAACTGGAGGGCTGGAATTGATCCAATACCATTGGTAAAAGACGCTTTGATGATATGCGTTCGGCCCATAGGGTTGGTACGTTTGCGAGCCCGTCTGCCAGGCAATCAATTGGTCAAGAATTGCTCGCACCTCTTTTTCAGTGGCCGCCCAATCAGGGCTCCAGGGCTGGGCCATGTCATAGGCAGCGATCCAGGAAAGGGCATAAAAACCAATCTCAGCAGGGTTGGCGTAATCTCCACCCGAAAGAGAGGAGGAACGCCAACTCCACGGTAGATGATTGTCCGTTGCCCAGTCCGAATGTAGATAGGCCCAGGTATCCTGGGCAAGACTGTCGGCGAAGACTGAGGTTTGAAGTGGCAGATCCGCTGGCGTACGGGGTTGAGGCGCTGCCTGTGCTGTTGTTTCGCCAGCAAACAGGATTCCGATCAAAGCCAAAGTAATGACAAGCCTTCCGCTTTTTTTCATATTCACCTATTCAAAGGCAAAATCATCGATACATATGCTGCCCGATCTATGGTTGCTGTTAAAACCCAGATTGATATTCGCAATGGATGAAACATTTACTCCAACGAAGCTTGTAAATGGGGCGCTTACCCGAGACCAGTTCTGGGTCACAACAACTACAGCGACGGATTCAAGTTTGTATTCGACCTTATTGGTATCGCGTATGCCGATCTGGAATGTTTCACCACCTGAGGCGCCCTTTACCCAAAAAGTGAGGGCTGAATATTGTGAAGCATCGAAATGCTTGCCTGGTGCCTCGTCCCAATGGACTCCCCAGCCGCCATTTCCATTGCCTTTCATATCGTAGGAAATTTGCATTCCATAAATTCCAGTATGAATACAATTCGGACTTGGCAGGACCAACGCGGTTAGTTCTCCGCCATTGTTCTTGTAAATAAATTCCTTTGCACCCGTGGATTGAAAGAATAATTCAAGCATGGGCGGAGGCGGAGTTAATGTGGCCGTAGGCAAGGGAGTTAATGTTGGGGATGGTGTCATCGTTGCTGTGGGGGTCGAGGTTGGGGTGGGGGTAGGGGCGATGATCTCACAGGTCATTTCGCCTTTTTCTTCTGCATTTCCCTTTTTGGCAATCACCGAAATGATCACAAGGCCGCTATAGTTTTGCGGGGCCGTATACGTAACAGTTGGCCCCTGTGCAGGGGTTAGCTGACCCGCACTTGCATACCATTCCAGGCTGGAGGCAGTGGTTGCATTGGAAACCGCAAACGCCGTAGACTCGCCAGCCAGCAATTTACACGGAAGAATGGCAGGCACAGGCACGGGTGGCTCAAGCTTGCTGCATCCCAACATGCTGGATACAAATATTAGAATGAACATAATTGAAAAGAAGCTTTTCTTCATGATGCACATCTCCTTTATGGCATTGATCCATTCTTTACAAAAAAGGAAAAATATCCGAGCGAAGAAGAACAGCCATTCTGCGTAACTGTCATGGCCACCGGATCGGGACTTCCGTCCTTTCCAGTTCGATATCCGATCTTGCAATTCGTTCCCTGTACAATACGTCCATCTCCTGTATAGGCAGTCCACTCACAATTCATATCTGGAGTTGCAAGCACACCCTGGCTCAATTCGAATTGAGCTTCGATCTCAATATAACTATCAGAAGAGCGAACAATCGTTTCACCGGATGATATATGGCTGGTTAATACATTGTTTTCAAAAATATTGAAGGAAACGATCAAATCATCTGCGGGCAGGCAATTAGGAACAAGAATCGATACTACAACCACACAGGTGGAGACTGCCAGGATTATCTTCCAAATGATATGTTTGCTTGGGCCGGGCGCCATTTGCAATAACTCTTTCGATATTGTGCGTATGAACCGATTCTTTGTACCCGCCAGAATCTCCTTGATCTGACGAAAAAAGACCTTCAAAAAAGAAACCAGCATAATCGAAATGGATAAGGCTTGAAAATATGGGTATCCCCACCTGCTTGCAAGCCATTGTACAATTTCTGAATGTGGACTGATCGCAGTGAACAATTCCCCCAAAACAATAAGTGCAACGCATATAATCGTCACCCAAACCAGAACATACCATCTGCTGTTCTTTTTCATATCTTTGCACTTTCAAACCAGGTTGAAAAATCGGAGCTTTTGAATGTAGACGAAGGGTGGTGAAGTAGTCGCAATTACAGTGCCTACCGAAAGAAATTTCCACCCCAAATACAAAATTACGTGAACATATGCCCTCCAGTCTGGTTTATCTAATATCGAATGAGCAATTTCATTATAGGAATTTTAGTCATCAAGAACAAGTGACCTTTGTTATCTCCTTAAATAAACCTCTTGCGAACGTTCTACTTTCGGAAACCCTGCCTGAAGTTCTACTTCAGGATTCCAATGGACTTATGCAAGAAGTCCAATAAAAAACTCTCCCGACGCTTCAAACATCGGGAGAGTTGGTCTTTACAATAAGGATCTATCCGGCGGCTCAAGCAGAAGAGCCAATTGCTTTGCACCTTCATCATCTGTGATGGCAAGGACTTCATCGAACTCTTCAAGTGTCGTGGTACCGCGCGGCAAGGTGACTTGTCCCTTGCGGATGATGGCTGCAATGACACACTGCTCGGGTAAACCGAGGTCTTTGAGCTGCCTGCCAATGGCTTTTGCACCTCTTGGCACCTTCTCCTCGACCAGAGAGTAACGTCCGCGACGGATCTTAAGCAGGGTCATCATATCGCCGAGCGACATTTCCTCCTGAATGAGGTGGGCCATGACGTCGGCCTGGTTAATGGTTTCGTCCACATGAAAATTCTTGTCAAACAGCCAGGCATTCCGTGGATTATTGATACGACCCACTGTACGTTTGACATTGAATATGGTGCGCGCCAGATAACAAAGTACAAGATTGGCGGCGTCATCGTTGGTACAGGCAACCAACACATTTGCCTTATCGAGGCCTGCTTGTTTAAGGACATTGGGATCCGTAGCCTGTCCTTCGTAAATGACTTCCGTGGGGAGCTCATGGTGCAGCCGTGAGAGCAGTTCCTTGCGGTGTTCCACCAGACGGACTTCGTAATTTTGTGCGATCAATTGAGAAGCAAGTTGGGCACCTGTGCGCCCGCCACCGGCAATAAATACGAACATACTATGACTCCTTATCTTCCTGCAACTTTGCACGCAGGGCTTTTACCCCGTCCAATGTTGCGCTGACGGTCAGCACATCGCCTTTTTGAAGTTTGGTATTCGGAGCGGGAAGTTCGGCCCGGCCCGCCCGGGTGAGTGCGGAACAAACAATCTCCGAACAGCCATCCAGCAAGTTAGAGATGGTCATGTTATTCCATTTCTCGGAGATATACATTTCGTACATCTCCACTTCTCCATTTCCAGCAGAAAAGACAGCGCGGAAGGAGGGGTCGATCATCAACTCCTGCACACGCTCCGCCCCCCAGGCCGTGGAGCTTACGATCTGCAAGCCAAATGCTTCAAGCATTTCGCGCATGGCAGGGTCGTAGTTTCGCACAATGATCTGTTTAACTTCCGGGTAATGTACACGAATAGTATGGCCAATAACAGCATTCATCGTGTCAGAATTGGTAACGATCGCAACGCCCTCGGCTTTGTCCACGGCGGCGCGGGACAAGGTATCGGCGGTGAGAGAGTCTCCTTCCACGGTGCGCCCGCGAAAGTCTGGATGGAGGCGGTTAAAGGCCTGTTGGTTGGAATCCACCACCACCACTTGATGTCCATTCTTAAAGAGGCGAAAAGCCAGTTCCGCCCCAAATCGACCACAACCTACAACTATGAAATTCATCTTGATTCTCCTAATGAGCGCTTTCAGCTTCGTGAACATGATACGGTACATTTGTGATCACGATGCCATGTTGGGCTTTTAATTGACTACGCAATATGTTTGCAGTATTGGTATGCAGGGCGTCGGTTAGACGATTATCGGAAACAAATTCCGGCACGACCACGGTAATGGTTTCACCCGGCTGGCGTTTTTCAGACAGGTCGGCGATGTATTCGAGTAATGGCTCAACAAACAGGCGATAAGGAGAATCCAACATGACGAGGCGAACTCCCTCTCCCCAGGTTTCCCATTTTTTGCGTGTCTTTTCCGCATCCGCCGGTTCGACGACAATATGCACGGCTGTCACATCGCTGGATAACATTCGGGCATAGCGCAGTGCGGCAAGCGTTCCCTGATGCACCCCACTGACCGGCATAATGACACGATGACGATTCGTATGCGGGGGGATGACGCCAAAATTTTCAAGGGAAAGGTTTTTGGCAAGATTATTATAATGACGGTGGATCAGCCAAAAGGCGACAACCAGCAAGGGGATCAGGATCAAAACCAGGTACGCGCCATCCTTGAATTTCGTTACTGCAAACACCATCATCACGACCGCTGTACACAAGGCACCGAAGCCGTTAATGAACATTTTGAGCATCCAGGATTTTTCGTAATGAATGACCGAGCCTCGTTCTATTATTTCTTCACCCGGCTTGAGCTTGCCACTCTTCCACCAGCGCAAGGCCATGCCGCCTTGTGAAAGCGTAAATGACATGAATACGCCGATGGCATATAACGGAATCAAACGGGTAACACTCGCATTAAAAACGATCAAAAGCAGGGATGCGATCAATGCCAGCGTAACAATTCCACGGGAATAGACGAGTCGGCTGCCGCGATAAGCGAGTTGACGCGGAAGGAATCCATCCTTTGCCACCAGCGCACCCAGGCGTGGAAAATCTGCAAAGGCAGTGTTGGCTGCCATAATAAGGATCACCGTGGTGGCTGAAATGACCAAAAGATACATGGTTCCGCGTCCGTCAAATACGGTGCGGGCCAATTGTGAAATGACCGTTTCGGTTTCGGAAGGAACAGCGTGAATGAAGTTTGT
>DAOQPR010000080.1:0-10226 GCA_035333265.1 Anaerolineales bacterium | reverse complement strand
GCTGGCGAAGAAGGCGGTGGAGAAGCGCTTTTCACTTTCTATTAATTCTGTCTCCACCTGTTTGCGCTCAGTGATGTCCTGATTGGTACCTAACATCACCAAGGGTTTTCCCTCGGCGTCGAATTCGGTCACCTCACCCATGGCATGGATCACCCGTAGCGCGCCATTAGTACGATAGAGACGGTAGTCGAGTTCCACAGAGGAGCCAGCGGAAACTGCCTGGGAGATCACAGCCGTGACCCGCTCGAGATCGTCGGGGTGAATATAATTGAGCAGCGCCTCGGAAGTCAGTGCAGGTTGGTCTGGGCTGAGCCCATGAATCACGTAATTTTCCGGCGACCAACGTGTTTCTCCGGTACGCAGATTCCATTCCCAGCTTCCAATATGAGCAATGTGCTGCGATTGGCGCAAACGGCGTTCACTTTCTAACAACTTGTCCTCTGCCTTTTTACGCTTGGTAATATCCTGCATGGTGGTGATGGCAAACGGCTGTCCGCCAATGACCAGCGGATTGGTATTGATCACAATGATGCACTCTTCGCCCGATTTAGTGGTGATGCGCATCTCGTTTTCGGCCAGGGCTTTTTCTTTTTCAAAAGTCGAGATCGTCTCTGCACGCTGCTTGGGGCTAATTAACCCCAGTTCTGCTGCATTCTTGCCGAGCATCTCGGCACGGGTGTATCCGGTCAAATGTTCGGCGGCTTCGTTGGCGTCTGCAATGCGCACTTCCGGCAACCTGATTAAAAATACCGGAACGGCTGATTTTTGGAATAGCAGGGTATATTTCTTCTCGCTTTCGCGGAAATTCTCTTCCAATCGTTTGCGCTCTGTGACGTCGTAGTTCACGCCCACCATTCGGATGGGATTCCCAAGTTCATTGCGGAAGACTTCTCCGTTGGCCTTGAGCCAATGCACCGAGCCATCCGGCCATACCACGCGAAATTCAGTATCATATTCCCGTTCGCCGCGCACAGCCGCCGCAGACACATCATTGCTGGTTTCGCGGTCATCGGGATGCACACCGTGTAACCACGCTTCATAGGCTCCGCCAAACTCACCCGGTTGTAAGCCGTACAAGGCGTACATCTGGTCATCCCAGACGATCTCGTTCTTGACAATATCCCAATCCCAGATGCCGATTTGGGCGCTGCGTGTGGCCAGATCCAGTCGTTCCGCCAGGCGGGCACGTTGTTCCTCGGCCTGTTTGTGTTCAGTGACATCCTGCATGGTTGTAAAATTTAATGGTTGCCCGTTGTTTTCCAGGGGATGAGTATTGACAATGCGGATGTGCTCCTCACCTGTTTTGGTGTGAATGCGTATCTCATTCTCTTCCTGCTTTAAAGTTGCCAATTGCTTTTCCAGGTGGGCAACCCGCAGGCGTAAATTTTCGTTTTCCTGTTCAAGCATAGCCTTTGTAACCATACTGCACATCCTAATTTAGATACAAAAGCCATGCCCGCAGTCAGCGGCATGGCTCTGAAGAATCCTTCCAACGCTGCCAGCCCGCCAGCGGAAGCAGCAATACCAGTATGAATAAATGGAATATATGAATTCAGGTTTCATTCTTTTTCCCATTTGGGGTAAACAAGTTGACTTTGGATGCACGAAATCCTCTTGGCATAAGCCTTTCCTCCCGTAGGCGTACTGTATTGTATCTCATTTCATTGTTAATAATGGATGTATAAACTAAAGTCAATACTGGTTTTCCCTACCCTCATTGAGGCATTCCTCATCCTCCAAATTTTGATCATTTCAGTGGGATCCTGATAAAAAGCCTCAAGGTAGAAACACAGGTTCGGGAGATTGATCAATCATCGGGAAGTGTGAAGCGCCGAATTGATTCGCGCATCCATTTTGATTTAAATGGCAATTCACCCGGCAGTCTGGAGAGCACAATCCCCATTTTTTTATGAGCCGTCTTAAGGGAGTGTTTCTTAAGTCCAAATCAATACTTTTGTACACGGAAAAGGGTAGGATTTTAAAAGGTTTTTCCGTGTTGTCCGTGTCCCAAAAAAGAAGTTAAGAAACAGGCTCTAAGGGGCAGCCAACAACGCCAGGTCATCCATCCAAAGAGTTCCTTGCAGGCGTGAGGATTCCGAAGAGGTGACAACGATGATAAAACCGGTCACAGTGGAGGGGTCGAGCGCGGTGCCGGGATCCTCCTCCCAATCTGCGCGCGAAAATTGACGCCACGGAATATCGATTCTCACCCAATCCTCGGCACTCTCTGGCGGGGCTTCCGTCCAATATACGTAGGTGGTGCGTGCATTCGGGGTTCCGCCCAAAATTTCGAGATGGTAGCCGGTATTGGGCTGGTCGGAGCGAAGATAAAAAGTGATGCCATCACCGCCGGACCAGTCTTGTATGATATCGAAATAATATCCGCAAGCCCCCCATGCGCTGACATCTAAATCAAATTCTAAGTTCAAATAGTTCGAGTCGCCAAATTCATGTGAGCCATCCATGTGACAATCCAGCCGGGTATCCTTGTTCTCTTCAAAATAACCTTTCCACGGGGTGCGCTCGGTGGAGATCGGGCTGTCAAAATCATCCAGCATCATGCCCGCGGGAACGGATACGTCCGGAACAGGGACATCTGTGGAAACAAGCGGTTTAGAGGTCAAGGTCGGCTCGACTGAAACCTCGGGTGGAGTTGCGGAAGGAACTGCACACCAGGGCGGCATCCATGTCGAATCGGATGCCGGGCAAATTTTTGAAATACCCAGAAACAGAACACCCAGACATGCCAGGGAAATGATTCCAAGGATCGGGAGCGCCGCCCAGGCGAATCTGCGCGTCGGTGCAGGCGCCTCCTTCTGGACCTCGGGCCTGTGCTCCGGCTGGGCAGGCCTCTGCACCACTGGAGGTTTTCCCTGCCCGCGCAGGGAGACATCACTAGCCAGGCGTTCGAGCGCCTTTTCCATGGCCTCTGCAAAATCCTCCGCAGTCTGAAAGCGATCCTCGGGCGACTTTGCCGTTGCTCTTAAAATAATGGCTTCCAAATATTCTGGAATATCCGGGTTCACCTGTCGCGGGGTTGGCATGGGCGCACTGATATGTTTGATGACGATGGCCATGGGCGTATCGGCCCGGAAGGGGACATCGCCCGTGATCATTTCATATAGAACGATCCCCAGCGAATAAATGTCTGTGCGGTGGTCAACCTTTGCGCCCTGTCCCTGCTCGGGCGACATATACATCGGCGTTCCCATGCCCACACCTGATTCGGTCAATTTGCCGGAGGCCTGAGTCATTTGCGCCAGGCCAAAATCGGCCAACAGCGGCCAGTTGCCTTCCGTCAGCAGAATATTGCTGGGCTTAATATCCCTATGCACAATTCCGCGTTGATGGGCGTATCCTAATGCGCGTGCGATCGGCGCCAAAAGCCGCAATGACTCTTCGAACCCCAATTGCTGCCCTTCATGTTTCAGCGTGTCGCCCATCACAAATTGCATCGCAATATATGTGATCCGGCCGGCTTCTCCAAAACTATAGATTGGCACAATATGCGGGTGGCTTAATTGTGCCACCGCCTTTGCCTCGCGTTTGAAACGCTGTACAAAGACCGGGTCCTTCGCAAAGAATTGCGGCAGAACTTTTATTGCCACATATCGATCCAGCGCAGGTTCATACGCCTTATAGACTGTTGCCATACCGCCCTGTCCCAGGCGGCTGACCAGGTGATACCCGCCCAGGGTCTGCCCAACCAGCGAATCTTCCATGCCTAAAAGTTGATCGGGGACCAGCGTTTCCTGGTGAATCTCCTCAACATGATGTAAAAACTCCACTGCACTTTGAATCCGCTTGGCAGGGTTGGGGTGCAAACACTTGGAGATCAAAGCATCCCATCCGCTTGAAATTCCAGCACGCGACCCGCTGGGGTTGTACTCCGCAGGTAGTGTCTTGTCCGCAGAGGCCAGCGGCGCGGCCCATTCCTTCCCTGTCAGCGCCTGAAACAGGATAGCCCCCAGCGAATAAAAATCAGAGCGTATATCCACGGGTCCGCCACTGACCAATTCCGGCGCATAGGATGAATGCGGCGAGATCTTTTGGGCAGAGATCAGCCCGGCTACATTTAAACTCTGCGCGATCCCAATATTCGTCACCACCACGGAATTTTCGGTGGAGAACATAATATCCTCAGGGCGAAATACAAGCTGGGTCAACCCGGCGTGATGTACCATATCCAAATAATTGCCAAGCTGTCTGGCAAGATTAAGAACGACATCCAACGTCAGGCCACTCCCTGTTGCAGAGAGCATCTCGGAAAGCGAGGTACCATCGACATACTCTCGAACGATCACCGCCTGACCGTTTGCTTCGCCTGTTGCGATCCATTGCGCAAAATTGGCCGACTTGAGATATTCCAGTTTTTTTGAGAGCTGTGTCAACCGCGTAAGAAATTCAGCCGGTGAACCAAGCCGTGCCTGAACGACAGCCACCGTCACATCCCGGCCTGTTTGTACATCCTGTCCCCAATACTCGACGAATAAGTCATTTCCCCGAACCTGCCTTCGAATCTCGTACCTTCCAAGAATCATTGTATCCATCTGGAATTTTTCCTATTCAGGTTGAGTTTGTCAAATTATACATCTCAATCCCTCCACCAGTTCGATTCAAAACCATTGGCGAGCCATCAAATTTAACCAACCATACATCAAGTTTAGCGCGTTGGATTAAAATACCCCGCAACATGAAACCCCTTAATAACGACCCAACACCCGAACCTGAGTCCAAGCCCAGCCGGATGGACACCCTCACTGCCTGGATCGGAAAACCCCTTCCACTCTTTATCATCTTCCTACTTATGGTGGCGATGGGAATGCTTCTCTCAGCCAGGCAGGTGCCACCCTCAAACACGGGAACTCCCGCACTGGATTCAACCCTCACTGAGACCCCCGCCTCTCTCCCCGCCGAAACCGGCACAAACACCCCAAACCTTCCCACCCCGAAGCCAAAGACCGCCACTCCTGCCCCAACCCGGACGCCCCGATTCACCCCCACTCCCACCAGCACCCCTGTGACCTATCAACAATTGACAGGCTCGATCATTGCGAATCAAACCGCCTGCCGGTACGGCCCCGGAAATTTATATCTATATCGAACCAGCCTCCTTTGGGGGACGAAACTACAAGTCATGGGCCGCGATCAGGCTTCTGACTGGCTCTATGTACAGGCAGTGGATCTCGACTTCTCCTGTTGGGTTGATGTTCGCTCGGTGCGCCTGCCCGACCTGGCCTCGGTGCTTGAGCCATATTACCCGGAAAAAGCGCCGTTGCCCGTCTCGGCTTTGGACGTCACACTTCGAAATATCAGCGCTTCTCGTGACGATACCCAGGTCTCCATTAAGTGGGATGCTTATTTATTACCCGATAATGAGCGTGAAAGCCCGCAGAGTCCGCGCTACGTGGTGGAACTTTGGCTCTGCAAAGAAGGCGAGTTAACCTTTAAAACCCTTTTCCCCAACCAACCAAATTTGCTTGTTGCCGACGAGGAAGGCTGTGTTGCATCATCAAGTGGCGTGGTGTATCTGGCCGCGAAAGATGGGTATGTAGGACCTTTTGAAATCGCCTGGCCGTAACGCACAGCAAAGTTCACTTTGCCATATAGTGACAAGCTGAAGCTTGTCTTACCTGCACCCTGTGGATTCTTTTTCAATTGGCAAACCAAAGGCTTCATAGACGGGCACGCCGTCCCATTCGGCTGGGATTGGCAAACCCAGCGCAAAGGCGGCAGTGGAGGCCGTATCCACGGTGTTGATGTTGGAATTCAGTGCGGCGGGTTGAATTCCAGCCCCGAAGGCGATCCACGGAATGGTCATGTCTTCGGGCAGGCTGTACCCGTGGGTCGTTCCGTGTCCGCCGTGATCGGCAGTAATAATGAAGAGAGTCTCTTCGCGCAGGCTGCGCGCCTCAAGCTCATGGACAATTTGTTCAATGGCCTGATCGGCGCGGAAGATGACGCTTAACTGCTCGCCTGAGAGCCAGCCGTATTCATGCCCCATCCAATCGGGGGTTGGGAAGTGGATGAACATCAGCCGGAAATCGTTGGGGAATTCTGCAATGAGGTTCCTGGTGATGACCAGGTCACGGTCGTTGATGAAACGAAAGATATCAGTACTTACAGGTTCGGTGATCTGGCGCAGTTTTTCCTTGCCCACGTACATCACGGTTTGCATGCCTGCGGCGTGGGCAATGTCAAAGAGGTCGGTTACCTGGGCATAGCCATTTTCAGGGATGTAGTCGTTCCAATCCACTTTGTGTTTGGCGGGGCATTGTCCGCTGAGCATGGACGTGTGGGAGACGAGGGTCACACTTGGGTAGACGGTCTGTGCCGTCAGCGAGTAGGCAGAATCTTTCAGGAGGGAGGTTACGAAGGGCATCGGCGCGAGGGGAATGGCATCGGGGCGGAGACCGTCAATGGACAGGATCAGCACCCGGCGAGCGGGAGGCGCAGGCGTTGAGGTGGCAGTCGGCTCGGGAGTGGAAGTCGCTGTGGGGGGAAGGGTCGCTGTGAGAGTCTGGGTCGGTATTGATGTTTCAGTGGGGGGAATCGGCAGGGTTTGCGACTGACAGGCAAGCACACTGATAAGTAGAATTAGAAACAGCCTGTATCGTGACATTTATCCATTATAAATAATTTCGATTTTGAGTAAGATGAGGGCATGGAAACCACCCCTGCAAAAACCATTCATGAAGAGATCTTTCATCATAATCATACCGACCCGCACAAGCGCGGCTCGGGTCTTTCGGATTTCATCCTCGGTGCGCAGGATGGATTGGTGAATGTGTTGGGGGTGGTGTTGGGCATTGCTGCCGCTACGAACGACGTGCGTGTGGTGTTGGTGGCCGGGCTTGCCACCACCTTTGCCGAATCCATTTCGATGGGAGCGGTGGCGTATACAACCACGCTGGCTGATGCCGATCTATATCAAAGCGAGCGCGAACGTGAATACCGTCATATCATTGAGGCTCCGGTGTTGGAGACGAAGGAGATCCGCGATATTTATGAGAACAAGGGCTTTAAGGGGGATTTGCTGGACCGCATTGTGGAAACCATTACAGCCAACAAGGATGTGTGGGTGGCAGTGATGATGGCTGAGGAACATCAGCTCTCGCCGGTGGATCGCAAGACTGCCATGAAGGCCGCCTGGGTGGTGGGGCTTTCGGCGATCATTGGCTCGCTGGTGCCCATTGTGCCATTTATGGTCATGCCTGTGTCGGTCAGCATGTGGCTGTCGGTTTTGGTGACGGCGCTGGTCTTGTTCGGCATTGGTGCGTACAAGGCGCGGGTGACGGTGGGCAGACCCATGCGCAGCGGGCTTGAGATGATGTTAATCGGCACGGTCAGTGCGCTGGCCGGATACCTAGTCGGTGTGATCCTCAAGGTTCCGCCCCTGCCGTGACGGTTTGCTGAAATATAGATTCGCCAGCATCCCTAAAAAGAAAACGAACAACGCCGAAACGACCACTTCCGCGCCCCAGCCGATGACGGGGACAAAGGTGAGGATCTCGAGTGCGGCATCCTTCAACACGGTCGAAAGGCCATACAACGCCATGGCTGAATAGCCAATTTCCTTTAACCCTAATTTGGCGTCATGCGTCTTCGCCAGGTGGACGATCATGTACACCTCCAGGGCGGTGAGCAGGAGCGATGTGCCAGGAATGGGCGCGGTTAGCGCAGAGATGGCGGCGGCAATAAGGGTGTAGATCAGAATCAGTTTCATCGGTTCATGAAGTAGAAAATGGCAATGGCTGCACTTGTCAGCGCAAAACACAATACGACGCCGATGATCACAAGCGAGAAGATGCTCCGATTTCCCTGGTCTTCTTCGATCACAGGGGAGGATTGTGGTGCAATGAACGGCCTGGATTCAACCATGGCTTCACGGTTGGCTTGTGGGGTTTGCACATTCGGCATATTGCTGAGAATGCCCATGCTGGAAAGCATCTGGAATGCCTGGTCCACATTTTGACGCAGGTCGGGCGGAAGGTCTTCGAGGGTGTGGTAGGGTTTTCCATTCACGGTGACGTGCATATTGCTGGAATGAACGGCAAGCACCTTTTGCACCATATCCCCTTCAAGAAAATCGGGGATGCCGTTGCCATTCTTATCCACAAACATATGAGACATCTGCTCAAAGGCTTGCCGTTCGTTGGCGGGCATTTCCTCAATGCTGTTATAGGTCTTACCGTTAAATACAATGACAGGCATGATTTGCTCCTTGGCCAAATTTTACTGCTGATTGTCGCTGTGCTTTCGACGGGTATTTCTGCGTTTTCTTCCGCGCATCATCAAGTGTTCGATCCAGGCGGCCAGCGGCTCAGGCGGCGGGTAAAACTTCACTTCATGGGGTTCAAGGCCGCGTGCCTTCAAAATAAAATTCGCGGCTTCGAGTCCGGTCAGGCAGGCGCGTTCCAAAAAGAAGCAGGGCGCTTCATGGCGCACCCAATCGCCTGCACAAAATAGATTCTCCCAGGGCGTTTCAATTCCCAAATGCGTGCCGCGCGCGCCGAGGGCAGGCAGGGTATGCGTTCCGGCGTTGCGTTGCAGCAGTTGTCCAATGATGTGACTCCGTAATTCAGGGTGTGCCCGATACAAGTCAGTGATGACGTTGGCAAGCAGGGTGGCATCCGGTTGGTTCAAGACTTCCTGCGGGCCGTAGATATGCACTTCGATGCATGAGCCGCCGGTTTCGTTTCCCCAGCTTCGATACGACTGATAAATTTCATCGAGCCAGAAAAAGTTATGCATCACAAAATCGCCGCTGAACATGCCGCTCTCAGTTCGTTTGTGCGGCTTCACATCGAACCACAAACGGATCACAGCATGGGCCAGTCCGTGTGGGAAGAACAATTCTTTCGCAGTCATGCTCCTGCCGCCGTCATCGGCGGCGGGGACGCCGCCTTGAGCGAGTAAGTTATCAGCGGGGAAACTGCTGCGGATGATCGATTCAGCTCCGGGTGAGTCGGAGGCGAGGATGAGATGAGGAGCCGAGTCAGCGCCGCTGATTCCATCCTGATCCCAATGCGCACACCAATCACCATCCTTTTCCACGCGCTTCACGCTAGACTTGAACCTGATACAGCCTCCGAGGGAGAGAATCTTGGCCGCTAGTTTTTCGCAAACCTCACCGCCGCCGTTCGGTAGGTAATCGAAACGCCAGGCATCGCGGCGCATGACGGTGTAGAAACGCAAAAAGGCCAGGAAGCCCGCCAACGGAACGTCGTGCGGGTCGGTGGAGAGACCGTTGCGCGTGAGGCCGAAGAATAACGAGCGAAACGACGGCCCCCAGGATTTAAGCGCGCCGCCGAAGGTGAGACCCTGAAGCGGCTGGTTTTCGACGAAGGGATCGATGCCAATCGCCATCACCAGCACCGACCAGACGTGAAAGATCGAGAGCCAGTCGCGCAGGCCGAGCACCGAGATAAATTGCGGAATTAAAAATAATTGAATGTAATGAAACGGCGCCGGGACGATGCTATTGCGAATGGTATTCCCTATGTTTGCGCGGCGCACCTGACCCGCGTAGAGATGTATCCATTGTTCGTCATTTGCGGGCCGTAGTTGTGAAACGATGTGATGCCTCGCCAGCATGTGACGCAAGTTAACATACGATGACCAAACTCCATGCACGCCATGTTCCAATGGAAAGGTTTTGCTTTGAAGTTGAATCTCCCCAGCCCCGGCCAGCCTGCCGCCGATTCTTTCACCGCCTTCGAGGATGAGTGGCTTCAGTCCGCGCTCGGCAAGATGCAATGCCGCTGTGAGCCCTGCCAGCCCTCCGCCGATGATGATGACGTCGTATTTTTCCTGTGTCATTGCAGGCGATTATATCCCTTTGGCTATTGGACTCCCGAAGTAGAACTTCGGGAATGGTTTTCCGAAAGTAGAACTTTCGGAGGCCTTTAGGTGGCAACGCCATAGAATTCCACAAACCCGCATTGCTCACAACAATAAGCGACCAATCCCTTACGTGCCGCAGACATGGGCTTTGCAGAAAACATCTTGGAAAGGTCAGGGCCAGCCTCACCATCGGGGGCAAATACGTACAGATACTGATAACGCGCTGTGAATTCGTTATATCTCATCATCCGGCCCTGAACCATGTTCCCATTGCATTTGGGGCATACCTTTGTGTCTGTCATTGGGGTCTCCTTTTTCGTTTCATCTTATTCAAGATGGGTTGGTGTCGATATGGCACAAAAGTACGGCGAGGAGGTATG
>DAOQPR010000079.1:0-10272 GCA_035333265.1 Anaerolineales bacterium | reverse complement strand
TAGCATCTTTGAAAGAAGAAAATTGAATTCTGATATAATCTCAAAGCAAACAAGCTTAAAGGGGACACAGCTGTTTGTAATACAATGCTTAATCAGGTATCACACATGCAAAATTACATTTCACTCCCTCAGATCGATGAGATCGCGGAAAAAATTCGTAAAAAAATTTCCATTCAGCCCATTGTTGGGATGATCCTCGGCTCCGGACTTAATGGATTGGCTGATTCTGTCCAGAATCCGACTCTTATTCCATACAGTGATCTCCCTAATTTTCCCGTTTCCACTGTACATGGACACGTGGGAAGATTTGTGATTGGTATGTTGGAAAACAAGCCTGTTCTTGTAATGCAAGGACGTATTCACTATTATGAAGGCTATAGCATGGGAGAGGTGACCCTGCCTGTGCGAGTGATGCAGAGGCTTGGCATTCAAAACATGATTGTTACCAATGCGGCAGGCGGAGTAAACCCGGAATTTGTCCCTGGCGATGTTATGCTCATCACCGATCAGCTCAACCTGATGGGCATGTCTGGCCTAAATCCACTGATGGGACCCAACCTCGATGAGATCGGGCCTCGTTTCCCCGATATGAGCCAGCCTTACGATAAAGAATATTGTGAGCTTGCCCGTAAGTTTGCCCGTGAAAACGGAATCACTCTGAGGGAGGGTGTGTATGCAGGTCTCAGTGGGCCTTCCTTTGAATCGCCTGCTGATTTACGTTTCCTAAAATTGGCGGGTGCAGATGCTGTGGGAATGTCCACCGTTCCTGAGGTGATTATTGCCCGTCATGGAAATATGCGCGTACTGGGTCTTTCAGGCATTAGCAACAAGGCCAACCTTGATGGCTCAACCATTACAACCCATGAAGAAGTCATCGAAGCGGGCAAAGTGATCACCCCAAAGATCGAAACAATCGTACGCAGTATCTTGCAAAGTTTATAATTTAATTGATCGATGGCAGAGTTTTATAAATTTCTCGCCTCTTACGAGGTGTTGATATATATTGTGCTCGCGATAGGTGGGTTGTTTACCTTTCGCTGGCTATGGCGTTCCTGGAGTGAGTGGCGGATATCTGTCTTTAGCCTGGAACGGGAATTTTCTGCGCGTCGTCTGGCTCGTTCTGTTGCTGCATCGATCCTAATAATTGTTTTCTTTTGTGTGGAATTCTTCATGGCATCCTTCGTGATCCCGGGACTTCCCGCAGATTTTTTCCTCACCACTCCCACCCTCGATTTGATCTCAACTCCCACAGGTACCCTTTCTCCTGCCCTCATGACGCAATTTGCAAATGCACCCCAGGTTGCCCCGGCTGCGAATTCCACTGGGTGTATATCTGGACAGGTCACGGTCACGTACCCTGCGCCTGGGGATGAGATCAAGGGCGCTATTGAACTCACAGGTACGGTCAATATTCCTAATTTTGGGTTCTATAAATATGAAGTCGCCCAACTTGGCAGTGAGACCTGGGCTACCATTGCAGCCGGGCGGACCGTGGTTTCTGAGGGATCGTTGGGAAGATGGGATACAACCTCCCTGACCCCAGGCGATTATCAATTACGGCTTGTAGTAGTGGATAATCAAGGAAAGACTTTACCGCCCTGTATCATACCTGTACAGGTGGTTCCCATACAATAAGTGAGACCAATTTATGTCTGATATACAAGTTCGTCCTACCATTGCAAGCGATCTTTCACGCCTGATGGGGTTTGACCATTCCATCAAAAGTGATTCGGTCTGGCAGTTGGAATTTCGCCGCGATACCGGGCAGGTGACCACCACTTTCCGCGAAGTGCGCCTACCTCGTACCATTCAGGTGGCATATCCTCATAATCCATTTTCCCTGGCAGATGATTGGGCGCGGCGTTCCATGATGTATACCGCTCTCATTGGAGGCGACCCGGTTGGATACATTGGTCTGATGGAACGTGGAATTTCTTCCACCGTATGGGTGACTGATTTGGCGGTTCATCCGCAATATCGTCGCCAGGGGCTGGGGAGAGGCCTCTTGGCGTCTGGGCAGGCCTGGGCGGAGTCGCGAGCGCACCATCGGCTTATTTTGGAAATGCCATCTAAGAATCTTCCAACCATCCGCCTTGCCCAGAAATCAGGATTCGAATTCTGCGGGTATAATGACCAATACTACCTGAACAAGGATGTTGCTTTATTTTTTGCGAGAGTCTTGAAGTAAACCGGGAGCGGTTTCACCGCTTCCAAATCGTTTTATTGGAAGGGTTGCATGATTAACGGTTGGTCTGAAACAGTTCTGGCGGGGCTCCAGACAATCAACCAGATATTAACAGCAGGGATCGCCATTACGGCGTTTTCGCTGTTCCTTTATTCGCTCTCGTTTAATTTACGCGACAGGGTGGCACGTTCGTTTGCGATTATTTTGCTGTGTGTGGTGATCGTCTTCACTGCTGAGTCTCTCCAGGATAATTCTGTTTCCATTCAAACCCTGGATATGCTGATGCGTTTGCAGTGGTTTGGGCTTGTCTTCCTGCCATCTGCATATCTACATTTATCAGATGCTTTATTGGTAACCGCAGGCAAGCCTTCACGTGGGAGAAGAAGATTGGCGGTACGAGGCATGTACGCTATTTCTTCTCTATTTCTTATTTTGCTTTCTATGGGGTTACTGCTTGGGGCCATTGTTCCAGAAGGAAAACCAGCACCTTATTTACAACGCACTGTATGGACAGAGGTCTTCACTATTTTCTATGTGGGAAGTATGGTTTGGGCTGGTGTGAATTTTGCCCGTGCCTACAATTTGATGTTGACCCGTTCAGGGCGCCGCCGCATGCTTTACCTGATGGCTGGTGCCACTGCCCCAGCTTTGGGATCCTACCCGTATCTTTTGTTCGGTTATAGCCTTGCAGCCCAGCATCAGTTCCTGTTTTGGAGCGCGGCAACAGTCATAAACGTTTTGGTGGGAGCGCTGGTTGTTGTGATGGCCTATGCAGTAGCGTTTTTTGGCGTTTCCTGGCCGGATCGGGTTATCAAGAGTCGGCTTTTCAAATGGATCATGCGCGGCCCAGTGACAGCCTCTGTAACCCTGGCATTGATGACAGTCGTACGGCGCGGCGGAGAGTTATTGGGTACACCATACAGCGCGTTTGTTCCATTTACTGTGGTGGCATCGGTCTTATTAATGGAACATGCCATTACCTTTGCGGCACCTCTTTGGGAACGTTGGTTGTTTTTTGGGCGCGACAGAAATGAACTGGAGCTCCTTCAAAATATCGAAGAACGCCTGCTCACCCAGGGTGACCTGCAACAATTTTTGGAAGCTGTACTGGCTGCGGTTCGCGATCATATGCGTTCTCCTTCTGCATTTGTCGCCGCATTGGATGATGAAACCCTTTTTCCAGTGGTGATGGCTGGGAACCGTTCCATGCTCGACCAGGAAAACCTCCCACAGATGCTTGATCTCATTAATGGACAAATTCGCCATGAATTTCAATGGGGTACTTTTTGGGTTATGCCGCTTTATAGCCGGAAACGCCCAGAAATGGACGAGGATGAATTGCCTCCCTTGTTAGGTCTGCTTGGGGTGGCCCATCATGAAGATCAAACAAAAATGGAAGGCGACCAACGGGATGCATTATGGCTGCTTGCGGACCGGGCTGCCATTGCTTTGGAAGATCGTCAATTGCAACAACGTGTTTTTCGTTCACTGGCTGATCTTCAACCGCAGGTCGAAATGATCCAACGGATGCGTGCGGCAGGAAGGTACGACTCGAAAGCCAGCCTGTTGACCGAACCCATACCTCATGAAGCCGACCTTGCAACCTGGGTAAAGGATGCGCTGACCCATTATTGGGGTGGCCCAAAATTTACCAACAATCCACTGATCAAGCTCAATGTAGTGCGCGAACTGGCAGACAAGGAAGATGGCAACGTAGCGAATGCCTTGCGCGCCCTTCTTCGTAAAGCAGTTGACCAGGTGCGTCCCACTGGTGATCGAAAATTCACTTCCGAATGGATGTTGTTCAATATTTTAGAGATGAAATTCATCGAGGGACGTAAGGTGCGCGATGTAGCAGCCAGACTGGCTATGTCTGAAGCCGACCTGTATCGCAAGCAACGCGTTGCGATCGAGGCAGTTGCCAGAGTAATCCTCGAAATGGAGATAAATAAGCTGGAACAAGATTAAAATATACTTCTGTTTCAGTTTAATCTTTTTTATTTGTGCTGCCATTCCGGTTCTTTCCCTTGGGAGGGCGGGATCTTGGAACAATATGTGTGAAGGAGAATAATTATGGCTATTGGAAAATCAAAGTACGAAAATACCATGCCGAAGATTGATGAAGGCTGGTGGGCGTCCGTTCTGGCCGAGGAAGGCCGTTATTTAACGACATCTCCTCGAGTTGTTGAGACCAAGCCAGAGCAAAAGGAGGAGGCGAAGAAGGACACCGCCGAACCCAAGATAACCATCAACTGGAATCAGATCAAAGATTTATATATGAATGACCGTATCGTCGATTTAGAAGTTACGGGTCATAATCGCGGCGGCCTGTTAGTGGAAGGCAGCGGATTGAATGGCTTTGTGCCGTTTTCTCATTTGATCGATCTGGCAGGGAAGGAGAACCCGGACCGCAACCAGGATCTTGAGCCCTACATCGGCCGTACACTTCGGCTTAAGGTTATCGAATGTGCGCCAGAAGATGGGCGTGTAGTCTTTTCGGAACGGGCGGCACAAACTGAACCTGGCAAACGAGCCGAGCTATTTCACTCTCTTCATGCGGGCCAGCATGTACAGGGTATCGTTACGAATGTTACTGATTTTGGCGTATTTGTAGATCTTGGCGGCGTGGAAGGTCTGATCCACATTTCAGAATTATCCTGGGGGCGGGTCACTCATCCATCGCAGTTTGTAAAGCTTGGCGGCGCCATTGATGTGCAGGTGCTCGACCTGGCGCCGGAACGATGCCGGGTTGCGCTAAGCATGAAACGCCTTATGTCAAATCCCTGGACAAATGCCGCCGTGGAATTTCCGATTGGCTCCATTCACCAGGCTACAGTGACAAGCGTCCTTTCGTATGGTGCATTTGCCCGTCTTGATCAATATGGAGTGGAAGGGTTGGTTCACGTCTCCGAGATTCCACAAGCAGAAGGCAAAGCTCTCAAAGATGTTTTATCAGAAGGCCAATCGATTCAGGTGCGCATATTGCACCTTGACCCTGCCCACCATCGCCTTGGCTACAGCATGAGGTTTGAATAGCCAATGCCGCAGACTCCATCCGGGTTGCGAAAGTACGAACAGGAAGAACTCACGTCCCGTAACGACTGGCTTGAACGGCTAACCCGTTTCAACACACAGTTCGGGCGTTATGTTCGCGATGTCTTTGGCGTATCTTTTATTGCATTGGCATTGATTTCCTTTCTGGCGGTCTGGAATCTAACCGACGGCTTCATGCTTACATGGATCGCCGCTCAACTTCGAACCTGGTTTGGTTGGGGTAGCTTGCTTATTTTCATTGGAATTGGATATGCAGGCTTCTCCCTTCTTCAATTGGAACGTACCAGCATTCACTGGGGCCGAATCATTGCCCTTGAGATCGCCTCACTCTTAACCCTGGGCCTGCTTGCTCTTTCCTCAGGCAATGACCTAATCCTGGCAGAAGAAGGCCAATATGGCGGCCGTCTTGGATGGGGCATGGTCAGCCTTGCCTGGCAAACAATGGGAGTGTTCCTTGGCTCTCTTACCTTGTTAATTCTTTGGTTGCTTGCTGCGGCCACTGGGTTTGGGTTTTGGGCAAAGTTGGAAGAATGGCTGTTGAAATTTTCAGGTGAAGGAGGGCAACAACCTGTAGTCACCAGCCCGGACCCGGTCGAGGAAAAAAAGGCGGAAGAAGCAGCAAGCGCAAAACCTTCAGCGCCCAGGAAAAAAGCCCAGCCTTTGCCCCCTGAGTTTCGCACACAGTTGAAATCGGCCACGCCTAAAAAGGATGAGAAAGCACTTAAGCCACCCCCGCGTGGAGAGGATCTGCCTCCAATTAGTCTTTTAGTCGGAGATACATCTGTACGCACCGATGAACGTACCATTAATCAAACCGCCGGGTTGATCATGAAAACCCTGGCAGAGTTTGGTATTCCCGCCACGGTTATCGGCTATCGAGTCGGCCCCGCAGTGACTCAATTTGCAGTTCAGCCAGGCTTCATTAAAAAGGGGAATGATGAAGAAGATGCACAGCAAATGAAAGTACGTGTGGCTCAAATTGCTTCTTTGGAAAAAGACCTGGCTCTGGCTTTATCTGCCCAGCGCCTGCGCATTGAAGCACCGGTTCCCGGAAAGCCCTATGTGGGCATCGAAGTTCCAAATACCAGCAGTTCAGTTGTCCGTATGAAAGCATTGCTTGAGTCGGATGCATTTTACAAAGTAGGCGCGCCGCTTACCATTGCACTGGGACGTGATGTATCCGGCCATCCTTTAATGGCAGATCTGGCACGCATGCCGCATTTGTTGATAGCAGGCTCCACAGGGTCCGGAAAATCGGTGTGCATTACGGCTTTAGCAGCCTGCCTTGCCATGAATAACACGCCGGATGAATTGCGGATGGTGATGATCGATGCGAAGATGGTGGAATTGATCCGCTTCAATGGTCTGCCACATCTTTATGGAAAAGTGGAAACCAGTCTTGAACGTATCCTGGGCGTTTTGCGCTGGGTGGTCGTGGAAATGGAACATCGCTATCGCTTGCTTGAATCGGCTCACGCGCGCGATCTGAATTCCTATAACAAAAAAATGATCCGTTCCAGTGATGGCGAACCCCTGCCTCGAATTGTAGTGATAGTTGATGAGCTGGCAGATCTGATGATGTCTGCACCCGATCAGACCGAGCATAACCTCGTCCGCCTCGCACAAATGGCGCGCGCAACGGGTATTCATCTGGTCGTAGCGACTCAGCGTCCCTCCACAGATGTAGTCACCGGATTGATCAAAGCGAATTTCCCGGCACGTCTCGCGTTCGCAGTCGCATCCGGTATCGATAGCCGGGTTATTTTGGATTACACCGGTGCAGAATCATTGTTAGGCCGCGGCGATATGCTCTTCCTTAATCCAGAGGTTGGCTCACCGATTCGTGCCCAGGGCGTTTATGTCGCCGATGTTGAAATAGAGCGCATCATTGCCCACTGGCAAAAGAATTATGACTTTGAGAAGGAGGATGTTCCGCCGTGGGAGACCTTGCTCAAAGAACCAGATGAGAATGAAGATGATGGGTTGGTGGAACAGGCTGTTTCCATTGTTCGTCAACAACAACGCGCTTCTGCCTCCATGTTGCAACGCCGTCTGCGGATCGGGTATCCGCGGGCTGCACGCCTGCTTGACCAATTGGAAGAGATGGGCGTCGTGGGACCATCTCAAGGTGGTGGTAAGGAGCGTGAAGTGCTGATCAGTGAAGAAGATGACCTGGATGCTTCAGCGTAGAAAAAGGCATATTTGTTCGAGACAGTTAACGGTTAAGAGTTGAAGCGAAAATTCATCATGAGGATATAACATTTGAATTCAAAACAGACCTTCTCAGACAGGATGCGGATTATTTTCAAAAGTATTCTAGATCCTATCGGGATGTTTCTCAATCGTCTCGGGCTGATGCCAAATACTATTACCCTGCTTGGCCTGGCTGGGACGACCATTGGCGCGTATGCGCTTGCAATTGGGCATATGACCACTGGCGCCTTCATTCTGCTGGCTTCAGTTCTGGTGGATGCTTTTGACGGAACCATGGCTCGCTTGCGTGGAGAACCAAGCGATTTTGGCGGGTTTGTCGATTCTGTCAGTGACCGTTATGCTGAGCTTGTTACATTTGGCGGACTGCTTTATTATTTTCTTTCCAAAAACGATGGTCTTGCTGTAATGATCACGTTTGTTGCTGCAGCAGGGTCTGTGCTTGTTTCTTATGTGAAAGCGCGCGCCGAAGGTTTGGGGTTTACGGCCAAAGTGGGAATCTTAACCCGGTTGGAGCGCTATATTGTTCTAATCCCACTCCTGGTTTTCAATCAACCATTTATTGCCGTCTGCATTATTGCTGCCTTGGCAAATATCACAGCATACCAGCGCATCTTGCATGTGCGTGTGCAGGGACGTGAACGGATGCGCAAAAACCGCGAGGCAAAGGCCGGAACCGATTGACAGAAGGACTTAACCTCGGCCCGTTCCTGGTTCGTTGGAATGGTATGTTGATCGCACTTGGAATCGCCATTGGCGCTGTTCTTGCTGCATTGGAAGCGGAGCGACGTCTGCGAGATATGGAGATTGTGTATTATCTTTTCTTGCCGTTGACAGTTTGGGGATGGATCGGCGCGCGCTTATGGCACATATTTACTCCGCCTCTTTCCTCCGTTCGGCTTGGTCTGACAACCGAATATTACCTCTCTCATCCCTTGGATATTCTTGCCGTTTGGACCGGCGGGTTTGGGTTACCTGGTGCGATTCTTGGAGGCACATTTGCTTTATGGTTGTTTGCCCATAAATATCAACTTTCATTTTGGGGTATAGCAGATGCATTAGCCCCCGGCCTTGCAGCTGCTCTGGCAATTGGCCGGGCAGGGAACTACTTTAACCAGGAACTCTATGGATTGCCCACTACCTTACCATGGGGAATTTTTATTGATCCATCTCATCGGATCCCTGGCTATGAACAAGCCGAGATTTTCCATCCTTTGTTTGCTTATGAATCTATTTTATGTTTTTTGATCGCGGTGCTCTTGTGGCAAATGGCGCGCGGCCGATTTTCTGGCTTTCTTAAACCCGGTCATATTTTTCTGTTATTTTTGATCCTGTATTCAGTGGTGAGGTTTTTGCTGGAATTTCTGCGATTAGATACAGCCATCGTCGGTGGTTTCAATATCAATCAGGTATTTTTTGCCCTTCTTTTTTTTGTGGCATCAGGAATGATCCTTTTTAGGCATCGTAATGCGCAGATTTTGTAGCCTTCGGGAATTAGTATAAATTTGTGATTAACAAAGGGGAAAATTTCTGTTAAGATTTGTTTATGTCAAAAGTCATCATCCTTGGCGCATCCAATGCAATTCCAACCATGCAGAGCGAGAACACGCACATGGTGATCGTAGGGAAGGAGCGGATGCTTCTTATCGACTCGGTTAGCAACCCCATCCTGCGGCTGGAACAGGCAGGGCTGGATTTTAACGACCTGACCGATATCATCGTCACCCATTTTCACCCCGACCATGCATCCGGTATCCCACTCCTGCTCATGGATATGTGGCTTATGGGCAGGCAAAAGCCTCTCAATTTTTACGGTCTGCATTACACACTTGACCGTGTCGAAGGCTTGATGGGTTTTTATAACTGGTCGGAATGGCCCAATTTTTTTCCTGTGGTCTTCCATCGCATCCCATCCAAGGAGCGGGCGCTTGTTTTACAAAGCAATGATTTTATTGTCCATGCCTCGCCTGTTCATCATATGATCCCGAATATCGGCTTGCGTGTGGAATTCCCGCAAAGCGGCAAAACCATGGCGTATTCCTGCGATACCGAACCATGTGATGAGGTTGTCCGTTTAAGTGAAGGGGTCGATGTCTTGATCCACGAGGCAACGGGCGAGTCGGAAGGACACTCTTCTGCGACTCAGGCTGGGGAGACCGCCACCAAAGCCGAGGCTGGCAGACTCTACCTGATTCACTACCCAACCGGGCGCTTCGCAAAAGGCGATATTGTTGCGGAAGCAGGAACTGCTTATCAGGGAGAGATTCAACTGGCAAAAGACTTTATGACTCTCGAATTCTAGGTAGCGCTTCAGAAGCTATAAGCCAAATAAAAAAACCTCCATCCTTGTGATGGAGGTTTTGCTGTTTACCAACCAGAGATATATGGCGTCCACTCATGATTGTCCGCCAAATGCCGCCCAAAAATATATCGGGCATCGGCTGGTGGTTCTTTTGGAATGTGCAGGAGATGCATATGCGCCTCTTCCACCTTGCGGCCTCCCTTGCGGTGATTGCAGGAGGAGCAGGCGGTTACCAGGTTCGTCCAAATATGCTGCCCACCCATGTGTCGCGGAATGACATGATCGATCGTCAAATTGCCATCCCGTTTGCCGCAATACTGGCAGGTATAATTGTCACGCCGAAAGAGTTCTCGGCGCGTAAGTTTGACACGCGGACGTGGTCGATGAATTTGCGATTCAAGCCGAATGACCGAAGGACGAGGGATCAATTTTGCAACCGTGCGGATGTGTCCGCGTCCGTTTGCGATCATACCAGCCTTCCCTGCAAGGATCAAAGTAATGGCCCGTCGAGTCGTACATA
>DAOQPR010000078.1:0-10313 GCA_035333265.1 Anaerolineales bacterium | reverse complement strand
TGCCTTGCCTGACACTGTTTCGACGGTGTTGTACACCGCCTCAACATCGTTCCCGTCAATTTGAACCGCTTCAAAACCGAAGCCCTCTGCGCGTTTATATGTTTCCACCACCGAGGTGGTTTCATGAGAAGGCGACATTTCGGAATACAAGTTGTTTTCACATACGAGGATGAGCGGCAATTTCCAAACGACAGCGAGGTTCAGGCTTTCAAGGAAAACACCCTGGTTGACCGCCCCTTCTCCAAAGTATGCAATCGCAACATTATCTTTCTTTTGCAATCGAGAGGAGAGCGCTGCCCCAGCCGCGTGTGGAACTCCACCGGCCACAATTGCATTGGCTCCCAGCAACCCAACCGAAGGATCGGTAAAGTGCATCGAGCCGCCCTTGCCTTTGGAGCAACCCGTTGCCTTGCCCAGCATTTCCGCCATCGCCGCACGGACACTCAGTCCCTTGGCAATTGCCTGACCATGACCACGATAGGTGCATGTCAAATAATCATCTTTTCGCAACGGCCAACAGCCACCCACTGCAGTCGCTTCCTGCCCAACACAGGGGTGAAACGAGCCGCGAATCTTTCCTTGTTGATACAGGCTGCGAATGGCTTCTTCAAATTTTCGGATCACAAGCATCTGCCGATAGGCATCTTGCAATCTTTCAGGTGTCAAAGGCATGTAACCATCTCCTAAAATTTAGTAACGCACCGTCCCGAAGGTTTTAGGTATAAACCAGCCTTATTTGCGAGAACCTTCGTGACGTTCCGCCTTGAATCTATGCTGTGATTTCCAATGGACTCACGCTGTGAGCTTCCTTCATCGAACGATAAGCCGCTTCTACAACGCGCAGAGTTCCGAGGTTGTCCCTTGCCGACGTGACAGGTTCGCTGCCAGTTTGAATCGCTTCCATCAGGGAAGCCATCGGTCCGTAAAAAGCATCCGGTATCCATTTACCTGGCAGGGTGGCTGAAAAATTTTGTTCCGAATGTTCCCGACTTGTGAATTTCAACGTGTCATTGCGCCCATCGGGGTAGTCATAATTGGTGCCAATCGTCCCTTCGATCACGCCATCTGTGCCGAGTACGCGGAAATTCGAATAAAGCGCCGGTGACCAGTCGTAGTGGCAGATGGCGATCAGAATCTGCATTCCACTCGCATAATCCCAGGTGGTGACTGTCTTCGTTTCCGCTTTTGCTTTTTGGGCTGGATTCTTCGTATGCCGGCTTGTAACAAGCGCAGGCTCGCCGAAGAGATAACGCAGGGAGTCGAGATAATGAATGGAATGGAACATGACTTCAAGGCGCGGCTGGTTTGCAATCCAGGGCCACATATCCCAGGGAGTGTGGATGCTGACTTGAACTTGCACGTCGAGAATATCGCCCAGCCAGCCCTGATTTAAGAGCGCGCGTGTGGCTTGAATAATGGAACTCCAACGAAATTGCTGTTGAACCGCCATTTTTAACCCGGCTTGCTGCGCCAGATTTGTCATCTCCACTGCTTGCGCATACTTCGTGGAAAGAGGCTTCTGGCAGAGTAAGGATTTTTCCGCGGCAATCACAGTTCTGGCAATATTCCATTGATCTTCCGGCAGCACGGCAATATCCACGATCTGAACTTCGGGGTCTGCCAGTATATCGTCGAGCGATTTGTATACTTTTTTCATGCCGTGAGTTTGAACCGTTTTTTCAGCCGCCTCCTGATTGATGTCGTACCCGCCAATTAGATTGAAGCCGCTGGCGCGATAGGAAGGGATGTGACCATAATTCACGATCCCGCCACAACCTACAAAGGCGATGCCGTAATCTGTTTTCGGGGGCAGTTTCCGCGCCAATGCTGTTTGAATGAATGGAGGAATTGGGTCGTTTGCCATGTTGTTAGCCCTTGACCGCGCCGATCAATAATCCGCGGGTGATGTAGCGCTCCAGAATGATGGCGATCACGATCACGGGCACGATCATAATGAGAATCAAGACAGACATATTCCACCATTGCGGTCCGCGTGTGGCGTTTTGAGCGGCAATGGTCAGGGGCAGGGTTTGTACCTTGGCGCTGGAGAGGAACAGAGCCAGCAGGTATTCGTTCCAGGTGAAGACCAGGACAAATAAAAAGGTGGCAACCAAGCCTGGCACAGCAAGCGGCAGCACGATGGACCAGAAGATGCGATAGCGCGAAGCACCGTCAATCGAGGCGCATTCTTCCAATTCAATGGGAATGTTGCTAATGTAATCGCGCATTAACCAGATGACGATGGGCAGGTTGCTGGCGACATAGGTGATGATCAATGCCGTGTAGGTGTCGAGCAGGCGTAACTGTTGAAAGATGAGATAGATCGGAATGACGACTGCGATGGGCGGCAGCATACGCTGTGAGATCATCCAAAAGGCGATGTCGCTGTTTCCAAGCGCGCGTTTGAAACGGCGCCCGATGGTTTGCAGGAGAATAAAGAATAAAACAAGGGAAACGACGAACGCAATCTGCCAGGTCAGACCTGCCGAGACCAAAAGAATGCCTAAGCCGACACAGCCGATAAAGGTGAGTATTGCCCCCACCCGCGGACGATATTCAAAACGAACCAGGGCATAGGCTGCGGTTGCGCCGAAGATCAAAGCCAGCAAGGCGCTGATGGGCGCAACGATCACGGTGTTCGTTAAATTTCGAATCGTATCCTTGCTGAGGTCTCCCACCAGAATATATTTCCAGGCATCCAGAGAGGGCTTGAAATCCACAAATGGAATGTAAAAGGGACCTTCATTAACCTGGCCGGAATTTTTGAAAGAGGTGATCACCAGCCAGTACAGTGGAAACAGGATCAAAAATGCCCAGAATCCCAGCACCAAATAGGACAGGATCGCACCCACCGGTGAGGGGGTATTGATCGATTTGCTTTGAAACCAGCGCTTCATAAATTCTGCTCCGATAACGAAAGGGATTTGCTAAAGTGTTTCCACGGTTTGTTGACGAATCAAATTGACGAAGATCATGCTGAAAAATGTCACCAGAAAAAGTAACATGTATGCTACTGCTGCTGAAGATCCCAAATCGAGGGCGCGCCAGTTGATGTAGGCATGGTAGGTGAGGGATTGGGTGGCTGTTCCCGGGCCGCCGTTGGTCATGACGTTGGGCAGGTCTACGATCTTGAAGGCTTCGATCAGGCGGATCAAGATCAGGGTCATGCTGACTGGCAGGATGGAGGGCCAGGTGATGTGTCGAAATATCTGCCAGGAATTGGCTCCGTCGACGGTGGCGGCTTCGATGGGTTCGGTTGGCTGGCTTTCCAGTGCGGCGACCAGCACGATGAACATGAACGGCGTCCATTGCCAGATATCGCCGATTAAAATGGCGGTTCGCGCACCCCAGGCGTTATTCACCCATGAAAAATCGCTTAATCCCAGCCCTTGCCAGATCGGGGTGAATGGTCCTTTGCTGGTGTCGGTCAACATGCGGAACATGTATGCGACACCGACAGGTGTGATCATCATGGGAAGTAGAAATAAAACGCGAAAGAATCGCCGCCCGGGCAGGTTTTGTACGGTGAGAAGTGCCAACCCCAGCCCAAGAATATATTGAAAAAAGATTCCCACAAAAACATAAACGAGAGTGGTGCTTGCGGTTCCCAATCGTCCGTCATTCCATAAGGTGTGGATCAGCATCCAGGATAACAGAGCCAGCCCAAAGGTCAGCAGGAGGCGTCCGATGAGTCCGCCAAAGGAAATTTTGACTTTCAAAAAATATCGAGCCAGAAAAATAGCCAGCGCAATGACGATCAAACCGAACACGGTCCAGGTTAGCGGGGTGTTGGGCGCAAAATCCCCCAGGAAGTGAGTTCCTTCGGAACCTGTAAATAATTTTTTGAAATTTTTCAGCCCGACGAATGTGAGTTTGAATCCGCCCGGGGCGATATCGAATTTTGTCAGCGATACATATAAGGAAGCGATCAATGGAAAGATGGACAGGAATAAGAGGGCTATGACCGTGGGCAATATAAATATCGACCCTGCCAGACGATCAGCGGTGCCTGAAATAATGGTATGAAGGCGTACAGGTTGAGTCTCTTCGTTTCTTGAGTCCATGAATATCCATCCGGTAAAGGCTCAATGCCCAACCCAATTTGAATTGGGCATTGAGTGTTTGGGTGCGACTATAGGCTGGGACTACTTTTGTCCAAGGGTGCCTTTATAGAATGCAAGTTGCGCTTCACGTCCGGCTTCTTCAGTGATGGCTTCCCAAGAGTCGTAAAGCTGCTGTGCGGCTTCGTCGGTGGTGAGGTTTCCGGCGATATATTCGGCAAGGATGCGGTCAAGTTCGACCTGAATATATTCGTGGTTCTTCGGAATTCGCAGGTCGGCAGCCATATTGGGGCTGTTCAAACTTTGTTCGATGCCAGCCAGGTATTGTTCTGCGGCAGCCTGGCTAAAGCCTGCATCGATCCAGCCTTGCAGGTTCTCGAACTGGGAGATGCGGAATGGGTTGTAACCGGTTTTGCCGACGACCACATCTGCATTGGATTGCGCGGGCTGAGCCATGTAGGAGAAGAAGGCGTAGGTAGCATCCTTCTGCTTTTGGTCCACCGATGCGTTGACTGCACCAGCCCATCCGCCGAAGGAGGCGAAGGGGGCGTGGTTCACGCCGTCAACTGCGTAGGGGCAGGTTGTGGCATCGCAGGGGACGAGCTTCCCGGTTTCCCAATCGAGAACTTCGGTTGAACCCGGATTCGAGATCGCGCCAGTCTTGTCAACGACCTTCGAGTTTTCTGCATCAATGGCGAGCGGGCCAATATCGCCCCAGTCCATGGTGAGGGCGCAGCGGCCTGCCAGGAAAAGACCGCGCGAATCGCCCACGCCCTGGTTGGTTTCATCGGGCGGACCATACAAGCCGGTTTCCTTGTACACTTCCAAGGCGCGTTTGAAGGCGTCATTGTTTACAAGCGGGGTCATATCTTTGGTGTTGAAGAATGGGCCCTGGCTGCTACCCTGGCTTTGAATGTAAGGCGCGGCAATGGACCAGATCCACCAATACGATTGCTGACCGGGAGCCTTGGAGATACAGGATCCGTAATCGCCTTCGCCGTCACCGTTCAGGTCTTTGCCGTGAAGGGCTTTTGCCACTGCCAGGTAATCGTCCCAGGTCTTTGGAGGTTCGAGACCGGCTTCTTTGAGGGAGTCGATGCGATAATAGACCATGTGCATATCGCCATCGAGTGGAATGCTGTAGACCTTGCCATCATAGGAGTTGAAGTCGCGGAAGAATGGAGCGACATCGTCCCACTCAAGAGCCGCATCTTTCTCGACGTAGGGGGTTAGGTCTTCGATCAAACCAGCGGGGGCAAAATCCACGATCCAGCTTGGTGCAAAGAGGTAGCCATCGTAGGCATTCGTTCCAGATACGGCATCGGTCAATACTTTTTGATAAAGTTCGCTGTTAGGGACTGTGATGATGTTGACTGTTGCGCCTGTAAGAGCGGTGAAATCGGGTCCACGGCGCTGGAGCGGTTCGGCGACCTGGGGACCCACAAAGGTGAGAATATCGATTGTCACGCCTTCGTACATCTTGCCTGCGGTTTCTTCGGTAGTTGGGGCTTCAGTGGCTGGAGCTTCGGTAGCCTCAGGAGCGTCTGTCGCAGCTTCGGGTGCCGCGGTTTCTGTTGCGGGAGTTCCGCAAGATGCCATGAGCACGCTGGAGACGATCATCAGACTTAATAGTTTCAACAGCAATTTCTTGCTTTTCATGGATTAGTCTCTCCTTCTTGACGAATGAATAGTTGATCTGTTACTGGGGAAATCGTTTACAATTGAGTAAAGCGGTGCATACCATCAAGTCAATAGGCTTTTTCCTTTCTATACAGAAATGATCACCAGCGTCCAAGCGGGTTCGTGTCTGCGGCAGGGATTGAAGCTTAGGGTGTGTGCCGCTTTCTTATTCAAATGAGTGGAGGAGTAAAAAATGTCAAGAGTTGAACCGTGACCTGACCTTCGTTTCGCAAAGCATGTTCCAAACCGATGGGAATGGCTATAATTTGCCCGTTCCGAATAGGTATATCCGTCTGATCCAAAGTCAGGATGGCGCAGCCGCTCACAACCCAGATCGTTTCAACTTGTTGCGTATGGTGGTGGCGTCCGATTACGCCGCCGGAAGGAACCTGTACAATATTGACATTTGCCAGAGGGTTATCCTCTGTGGTCAGCAAGTTCTTCCAATAAATGCCGGGGAAACGAGCATGTTCCTGCCATTCTCCAGCATTGAGGTCGGCGAGACGGGGGAGGGGCATCAATTCATTTCCATTCCGCCGTCTACGTTCAGCGCCTGACCCGTAATATACGCGGCATCTGGAGAGCACAAAAACGAAACGGCTCCCGCAACATCTTCAGCCTTTTCCAGCCTGCCCAGTGGGATTTTCGCCGCCATACGAGCCAGTGATTCCTCCGGAGTGATCCCAAGCGTTTTTGCTCTAACCTCATGGATGGCCGTTGTCATGGGTGTGTCTACCACGCCTGGGCAGACTGCATTGACGGTGATTCCCTGTGAGGCAAATGCGAGCGCAGCCGATTGAGTCAGGCTGATCACGCCGCATTTTGCAGCGGCATAGTGTGGCTGGTCTGGGCGTCCCGAACGCCCAGAGATGGAGGACAGGTTTACGATTCGTCCGCCGCCCCGCATTTGTTTGACAGCATATTGGATCGCGAAGAAAACCGTCTTGAGATTAAGAGTCAGGATCGCGTCCCATTCCTGTTCGGTGATGTCAAGAAATGGATTGATCAACACGCGGCCCGCATTATTGACCAATACGCTCAATTGCCCCCATTCGGTGGAACGATTAATTACGGCTTGAATATCGTCAAGCTTGGTGAGATCTGCTTGTAATGCCAACGCCTGACCGCCCCGAGTTTCAATTTCTTTTTTAACTTCATTCAACGCGGTTGCATTGATATCCACAAGCACGACCGCGAATCCGTCTTGAGATAATCGGCTTGCAATTGCCCTGCCAATTCCCTGCGCTGCGCCCGTAATAACGGCTACTTTCTTCATGACTTCTGATCCTTTTGCGCCTGTGAAATGTCTTCCAAAACCTTCCGCGAAAAGGCGAGATGCTTCGCCATCGCCTGACGCGCTCCATCAGTATCTCCACTTTCCACAGCCGTCACGATCGCTTCGTGCTGATCCAGCACCACACTTACAGGGCGCGGAAAATCCTCCCATGTCAGGATGATCTGATCTCTCAACTGATTGATCAAGGGCGCCAGTAGCACCTTGAACAACTCGTTTTGTGTGGCTTCTGCCAATGTAACATGTAAACGAAAATCCAACTCCGCCATCTGCTTGGAAGTATTATCGCTTTCTCGCATCTCTTTGCAAATTTTGCGGAGTTGTTTCTTTTGCTCTGTTGAAATCCTGTTGGCGGCAAGTGCGACCATTTCCACTTCCAACACTTGCCGCACTTCATTTAGCCGAATCTCGAAATCCTCCAGCTTCGTAAGCTGCATATAGGTTTTTAATGACTGCGAAACCATGTTGAAATCGGCGTGACGAACCGAAACCCCGCTGCCCGTTGTGGACTCGAGCACCCCCCGAGCTTCCAACGCCTTGACTGCTTCCCGCACGACAGTGCGGCTGACACCAAACGCCTCAGACAGCTCTCTCTCTGGGGGGAGACGAAATCCTGGCTTCCATGCCCCGCTCGAAATAAGCTCAAGTACCTTGTCTACAACCCGTTCATAGAGGCGTTGTTCACGTTCGAGAGGCTCAATTGCGGCACCTTCGGGGATTGAATTAAGGTTGGTTAGTTCGTCAGACATTGAAAATCCTATCAAAATTTATCTGTATTATGGAATTCTATAATATGGTATACCAATAAATTGGATTTGTCAATATGATAATTCTGACCAAAATATTAGAGTTTGGGCAGTTGGGTTTTAATCCGTAGCCAAATTCCTGACCCGCACTGGGTATAGCCTATGCATTTTTCCCCATTACCCCATCACATCACCCCATCATCACCTTAGGGCGATATTGCAGCGCCTCTGCCAGATGTGGGGATTGGATCTCTTCGCTCCCAGCCAAGTCTGCAATGGTGCGGGATAACTTCAGGATGCGGTGATAGGCCCTTGCCGACAAATTGAGTTGACTCATCGTCGCCCGCATCAAACTCTGACCTTCGTCCTGTAACTTGAAAAACTACCATACGTCTCTGATATGAACATCTGCATTTGAAGCAATAATTGAAGGATATGAATCAAAAAACGGCTAAGAAGCTTCTCCGCCGTCCATGTGCCGCCTACATCGTTTTCTAAACTTATACCCGTATACATAATATATGCCGCGCAGATCCGATTCCGATTGTGAGGCGGAAAATCTTCGATGGTAATCGATACAAAGGTGGATGCTGACGTGCTTGTTTACGACTTATTAATCTGGAATACGATCTAACTCTTGCCAACTGATGAAAGATCCAGTACTCGTTTGCATGGACTGTTCACCTCCATAAACCACATAACACTGATTTTCCGAAACAGCAGTCAACTTCTTCCAATATTGGAGATCATCAAAGTAACTGGTAGACATCGTTTTGTCGGATTTGATCTCAATCGGAATGATTTTTTCGCCATTTACCAATAGTCAGTCAATCTCTTTACTATGATTGTCATGCCAAAAATACGGCAAACGATTCTCACCACGATGGAAGTTGCGCTTAATAAACTCATTGATGATCAGATTCTCAAAAAGCCCGCCTTTTAGATAGTGCGATTTGACCAACCGCTTGTTAAAGTTGCGATGATAGGGTTGTAGACGATACAGGATGTACGAACTCTCTAAAATCAATAGCCAGGCTTTGGCTGTATTTGGGCTGATCCCAGCGTCGCTTGCCAGACTGCGTAGATAGAGGAACAGTTGCCCTATCCGCCCGGAGCATAGTTGTGTGAATTAAATAAAAGAATTGATATCCCCGATGTTTTTCATCAGGCGCACGTCTTTCTCGACATAGGTTTGGATGTAAGACGGATAAAAATCGGTGGGATTTATTTAACGATCATAAATGCGTGATATTGACCTTTGAAAATCAGACTTTCGTATTGATCTACATTTGGTTTCAACTCCGGAGTATTTTGGATAATTTGCGAGAAAGCCGCGCGCATTGGTCAGCGCAATTTGGCGGATGTCAGGTTCTTCCAAAGATACATAAGGCAAAGCGGGACATGTAGCCCGAACGAGGATGGTCTTACCTGACTGGCTAGGACCAGCGAGAGCATCACTTGGAATTTCTTCGCAAGAGAGAGTAGCTTGGTCGCCAAAGCTCTTTCAATCATAGGAATATTCCACCGGGCGGATTATTTTTATCGATATTAATAGTTTAATATGAATTGTACAAATGTGCGATTGTTTTGCGCATTTGTACGAAACCGGCGATTAGGTTAAAAATAAAAAATTTTGGTCAGAATTATGAGATGAGAGAATCTCAGTTCCCTTTGACAGATACTATTCTTTTGATTAGGCAACGAACAATTTTCAGCACTCCAAAGAGTTTTAGGGTTATCACAAGGCTTACAACAAATAAAGAGAGGGAATTTTGTTGAAGTGACATTAGTCACCTATTCGATTAAGGAAAAACTTAAATATTGATTCTTTTATTTAGTCCATGTATTATCTATTTAGCAGAACGGCATGTGCCGTTCTATATTCGTTTGTCAAAAAAGGAGATTCATTATGGAACTCGGTGGTTATGCAAACAAGGTTGCATGGATTGATCTTTCCGCTGGTAAAGTGGAATTTAAACCCATTGCTGAAGACGATGCCCGCAAATATATCGGCGGACGTGGCTTGGGTGTGAAATATGTTTTCGATAACGGCCCCGCAGTGGAAGCCCTCTCCCCCGATAACCTGCTCTGCTTCATGAATGGACCCATGACCGGGTCCGAAGCCAACATGAGCGGACGCATGGCGGTCGTGACCAAGTCGCCTCTCACTGGAACCATCACTGATTCTCACCATGGGGGTTGGTCTGCCGCCCGTTTACGTTGGTCTGGTTTCGATGGCTTGGTTTTCAAAGGCAAAGCTGCCAAACCCACCTATGTCTATATCCATGATGGAGAAATTGAATTGCTGGACGCCGCTGAAGTATGGGGCAAGGGCGTTCACGATACCGTCAAACACTTCAAAGAAAAATACGGCGAAAAAGACCTGACCGTCATCGCCATTGGTCAAGCTGGCGAGAACCTCGTCAAGTATGCCTGCTGGGTCAACGAAAATGACCGCGCCTCCGGACGCGGCGGCACGGGCTGCGTGGGCGGAAGCAAACTGCTCAAAGCCATCGTCATCAAAGCCGAGAA
>DAOQPR010000077.1:0-10315 GCA_035333265.1 Anaerolineales bacterium | reverse complement strand
ATCGTCGAACCGACGGCGACGCCTACCAAAACTCCGCCGCCAACACCGACCCAAACCACAGAACAGGCCATTCAACCCTACACCATTGCAGGCCTGCGTGAGCATGATTTTCAAAGCGGGCGCATCACAGTGGGTGAGCCAATTTTGGAAACAGAAAACTTTATTCGCTATCCCATCTCTTACCCAAGCGACGGCCTGACCATTACTGGAATTCTGCAAGTTCCCAAAGTAGGCCAGGCACCGTACCCGGTTATCGTTATGAATCACGGCTTTTTCTCAAGATATGTATATGTGTCTGGCGATGGCACTGACCGGGCAGCAGAATTTCTTAACCGCAAAGGCTATCTCACCATCGCGTCGGATTATCGCACCTGGGGCGACTCAGACATGGGGGAGAGTCTGTTTTATTCAGGACAGGTGATCGACGTCATCAACCTGGTGAACGCGTTGCCCTCCATCCGTGAGGCAGATACGGAACGCGTCGGCATGTGGGGGCATTCGATGGGTGGGGGGATTACCGCCAAAGTATTGACGATCCTCGATGACAAAATCAAAGCCGCAGTACTGTATTCTTCGGTCAGCGCCGATTTTGCAGATGTGATTGGGCGCTGGGGGCCCGGCTGTGTGGGAGATGTGTTCGAAGGCGAAGCGACCTTCGGCTGTAATTCGTCGGATGTGCTGCCACTTGACCTGCCCGCCGATTTAAGCGCCGCCTACTTTAACGCCATAACTGATCCGGTTATGCTGGAGGCGGTCTCTCCGCTCTATCATTTTAACCAGGTCGATATTCCGGTTCAGATCCACTATGGCACCGAAGATGGTAAAACATCCGCGGGTACGCCGCCAGAATGGTCACAAAAAATGTACGAAGCTCTCATTGAAGCAGGCGTGGATGCAAAAATTTACTCCTACTCGGGTGAAGAACATTCTTTCATTGGCACGCCCTGGTATGAATTTATGGGACGGGTGCAATTATTTTTTGATAAAAATCTGAAGGCAGAGTAACTGATTAAGAACTTCCTGATATTAAGATGATGAAGCAAAAAAAACGATCGGGTCATGCGAAAACCTGACAACCTTGTTTTTGCCCAAATTAGGCTACAACTCATTGCAAAGCTGCCAAAGTCAGTACACGGATGACGTGGATTTCACGGGCAAACACGGAAAAAAAAATATCTGTGAGAATCCGTGTAATCCGCGCGTTCCGTGTCCAAAAAGGTTTTCAATGAGCCAATCGTGCATTGATTTGTCGGTTATTTTGCACAAAATTTAGGTGTCAGGGTCTGGAACTATAGTGGGGTAGGGGAGGGAAGGGGAATTGCAGATTGGTGAATGAGAAATGATGAATTTCATGTTTCAGAGTTAGGTGCATTCCCCAATGTTGGAAATGGTCGTGTGCTGAAATTTCACAAGTAAATATCCACGTGGGGGAGCAGGGCGGTCAAGTCATTCCATACCCCCCTTGACTTTACCTCTATGATTGAATATAATTAGTATTATACGCTATAATAAATGCGAGAGAAAAAATGACTCTACCAGAGCAGATCAGTTACTTTTTGAACACGCTAGACCTTTCAAAGAACACGATTGATACATACAAATACGCGCTTGAACGCTTCACAGATATTGTCGGCGCTGACGCTCCGCTCAATGCAGCGACATTTGAAACGTTCCTCGCGGCAATCAAAGACTATTCCCCTTCCACAAAACAAATTTGGCGTTCTGCGGTTGTTGGGCTGTATACCTTCCACCGTTCAACGGACCTGGCTGAAATTCAGCGCCTGATCCGCTTCTCGCGCAAGCCGGGCAAACGCATGGTCAATTTTGACCGTAATGCCGTGGAAAAGGTCATCGACTATTGCAGCAGGCTTTCTGGTGACTTGTCCGCCCTGCGAGACCGCGCATTTGTGTTGACGCTGGCAGATACAGGTCTGCGCATCTCGGAAGCCTGTGCCTTGAAGCGCGGAGATATTGATTGGATGGAATCTCGCGCCATTATCATTGGCAAAGGTGACAAACAAGCCGTGGTGCGCTTCTCTCAACGTTCCATTGACGCATTAAAGGAATATCATCGTGCATGCGCATCCATTGAGCCGAATACACGCATGCCGTTGAAATCACAGCCTGTATTTTTACGTCACGATATTCGCGCCAGCAAAAAGATCCGTCCCATCACCGCCAGCGGCATGTGGACAGCTATCAAAGGCGACCCCGAACGCAACATTCAAGGCAGGATCGCAGAAGCCGGTGTGGATAGAAACCTTGTCCGCATTCATGATCTCCGTCACTACTTTGTGACCATGACCTATCTTGCCAAGCGTGACATCAAATTATCGCAGGAACTCGCACGTCACAGTAGTATAGATACAACGAACCGCTACACGCATATCGGCGAAGAGACCGACAAAGCTTATGATGAAATTTTCAACAGGAGGAATCATGAGAAGAAAGTGGATGATTGAACAACGTGTGCGCGGTCAAAATCAACGCGCTAAGAAAGTCGGCGCTCGCCATGATCTCACAGTAGTGAATTTTATAGCAATACAGGTTACGCTTTTATCGTTTAGCCTCCCCCACCACCGAATCAAAAAGAGACTGTCACTTCGGAAGTGACAGTCTCTTCGTATAAAATCACTCAATCGCCTGAGGTTCTCCAAAAATGAAATTATCCATCACCGCCACATCAACATCCCCTGCCCCATCGTCAGGGCCAAGAGCGCCGGTGCCATAACGAACTTCAACCCTGGCAACAACAGCCTCCTCAAAAACCACACCCAAAAATGACAGACATCCATCGCAGATGGGAGTTTCAAATGAGCCGAGAGAATTGCCATCCTTGTCGAAATACTCAAATGCGGTATGAGTGGTATCTACATCGGTATAAACCGCACCAAAGCCGCGCACAGATGCAGGAGTGTTCGTACCAGGAACGAAGAATGTGATCACCACAAGGTTGCTGCCAATTGGCGAAAATAATTTCTCCTCACTAAAAGCCTTGAATATATCAGTGTACTGGGGGTTGATATTCCCAAAACGCGGCAAGGTTCCAGAAGGATTATTGGCGTTGGCACTGACCATTAATCCTTCACCAGGGGTGTTCAACACGATTCCACGGGCACGAGGCGCTTCAGGTTGATTGAAAAAATCAGGCTCATAAAAGTTCGGCGCAGATTCCTCATCTGGCAGACTGTCCCAATTAATCTCACGATAACCACTTACACCCTTTGTGCCGGGGTCGCCACCATTGTTCTCGCCAAGCAGCCCCCGATATTGATCGACCACCGACATAATATCGCCGGTTCCGGTCACAATCTGCGGCTCTGAACTGCCGCAAGCCGACAAAGCCAAAATTAAAAGGAAACCAATAATCATTCGCTTATCCATTACCTTTATCTCCTCATATGTTAATTACCCAGATTATATGGATGCTTTCCCCGAATCGCTACGCACTTTAGTCGGAAGAACGCACAAACTTTTGTCAGGGATTGAGGATCGCTTCGGCTCTCTCGTGGACATAGGCTTGATACGCTAAAGAGAGGCTTTTTGTCCACGCTCCAGGCCTCCCCTGCCCCACTGCCATGTTGTTGATTGAAATGATGGGGACAATTCCACGTGAACTGGAGGTAAGAAAGGCTTCGTCAAATTTTTCATGTACCAACGGAAACCGATACTCAATGGACATCCCCTCCCCTCTTGCGAGTCTCAGTATGACCCGGCGCGTAACACCGAGCAGAATCCCTTTTTGAGCGGTGATCAGAGTCTTATCATTGATCGCGTAAAAGTTGGAAGTCATCCCTTCCAGGATACCGCCCCGCTTTGTAAGCAGAATTTCATACACATCTCCACTGACCATTTTGCGCTGTTCCGCACTTTGGGTGATAAAGTCCGTCCCTTTAATCCGTGGATTATGCCTGGCCATTTCTGTTGTGACGACATGAACGCCCTCTCTGTAAACGGATTCGGATGGTGGAATGAATGGTTGAATGCCGATATAGATATCACCGGTATCTTTTGTAAGTACAAGACGTACCCGGGATTCGTGAGGTAGATTTTTTTGGATCAGATCGGATAGATACAAGCGCAGGACGGATTCACCCACTGAAGGCTTCAAGCCATGTTCATTAGCGGGTTTGTAGAGTCTCTCAAGGTGCGCCTGCAACCCAAGGACTTTCTGTCCGCTTGCGAGAGTGCTAAAGGTGGTGTAAAAGCCGTCTGAAAGGCTGGCAGTCAACTCGTCGAGTGTGGAGGCGTGAATATTGAGTGGAATGAGTCTTTGTGGTGTGAGCTTAAATGCATGGAGTGTCATACCCAAATTATATATCCACCTTTCAAATTTGAAAGATTCGTTCGAGGATGAGGATCAAAAAGTAAATTTATAATTCCTAACAATGAGTGCAAAAAAGTCCGGCATAAAGCAGGCAACAGAACTCACCCAGCAAAACCTGAATGCGGCGGCAAAAAGTGTCTCCGCTCATAAGTTATCGCGCATGACTCTGCCGGAGATCGAGGCGGTTGTGCAACTGGTCTCGAAGATGGTACCAGCAGGGAATGTGCCAGGCATGATTCTGAATGGATTGGCGCGCCTGCCTGGGCGACGCATTCCCGCCCAGAAACTTCAACAGGATGTAACTGCTCTTTTCAGCGGTGTGGAGCAGATCCTCGATAAGGCTGTGTATGGTGCATTCTTTGCCGGACCTGCCGCCATTTTGTGGGGATATCAAAACCTGCTCAAACTGGCAGGCAAGGACCCTGAGACGGCTTTTCCGGAAGGCGCCTGGCAATTCTATGTGGATTATGCATTACGGGAGGATACCGCACGTCACTCCAATGAGACTGACGGCTTCGATGCGATCCTAAAACAATACAACATTCAGTTGAGCAAGGCCGACCGCCTCACAGCCTGGTATATGGCGGCAGTGACCTGTCTGCATCAATACTCTGCTTTTCTGGAAAACGAATGGCGTGAGCGGGTTTCGATCTCCCTGTGGGAGTCATCTCTTCGTGCAGCAGGGTTGGAAGCCCAAAAGGCAAAAAAAATCCTGCGTGAGTGGGAATTGAAACGCCCCTATCGCCGAACCGAAGAGAGCGCGCAGTACGATTATCCAACCTATCGTAAGCTAAGTTTTAAGAAATTCTTTCAAGACAAAATGCAGACCACGCCGAAGAAAGTGCAAGCTGATTGGAATACCCGCTTCAACGCAGCGCTTGCACAGGATATGGCCGCTTACCAGAGGCAGATGTCCATTTTGGCTTATCTCGAGCCCGGGCCGTATGGAGAAACCCGCATTCCGTTCAATTTGACCGATGCAAAGATCGGCGTGATCCATAATAATAGTTATTATCTTCTGCCAGTTTGTGAGGAGGGCAGCGAAGACCCGATCGATATTATGACTGCCCGCGAGCAGATCACAGCCCTGCTAGCAGCGCCTTTCATTACCCCTTCTCAAATTTCTTCACTTGCAAAATTACAGCGCTCCGCCTTTGCGGGGTTGCTTTCAAAGCTCAACCCCATGTTGGTGAACGATCTCAATAATTTGAAATTCGCTCCGATCCTGCTCTCCACTGACCAGCGTGAACGCAGCCTGCCCCTCTCTGAATTGAGGCAAACGGAACGCGGGGTCGGCTCACATGCCATGACCATTTTCGATACAGGAGAAAGCATCGTATTTGACCAGTCGCATATCTTTTTCGACGGTGCCTGGGGAACGGCACTGGCTGAGATCATGACGAATGAAGCGCTTTCATGGGCGCATTATTTGAGTCTGCTCGACCCGCCATCGCCTGCGGAAACCCGACTGTACACTGCACTTACCCTTCAACTCGAACCCGCTGACTTGGAACTGGTTCAACAGGCTCCCCATGTCTCACAGGAGGCTGGTGCAGAAACCGAGGCTGTTGATCTAAAAGCATGTCTGGCATTGCGCAAAAACTTCAAACAGCGTAACGACCGCATTGACCTGACCATCAATGACATTTTAGTCTTATATCGCGCCATCCATGCAGCGACCTATATGCCTTCGGCCAGGGTGTTGGAGGAAATTCAAAAATTATCCGAGACCAAACCGGATGTAGCCGCAAGCCTGAGGCAAGTGGTGGAGGAAGGCAGCCGCACCAGCCCGGCCATCATCGTTCCCATGGATGGCAGCCTTAAGTCGCCGCGTGACCGGGTCTTCCCGATGAACATTGAAGTTCCGCTTACTGATCTGGAACTGCTCCCGATGCACATGCAAACTCTCAAGTTGTTGGACGCTTACGAAACCACCCCCGGCAGCGACCGAGCAGCATTTCACGAGAATTTTAACCAGATGCAGAAGAACTATCTTGCCACGCTGGCCGGGTTGGGTGATTACTTTTCACGTGCCAAAGAGATGGCCGCGGAGGGACAAAGCTATGCTTCCGGGGCTATTAAATTGATGGCTCACCTCCCCACTCCAATTCAACGCCTATTGGATAAAATTCCTGAGAAGTTCGAAATCCTGAACAATATCATCAAGGGGCGCGAGGTCTTCTCCAACGTTGGCCTTGTGGCAGATATGAGTACCCTGACCCGCTTCATGACGGCAAAAGATGACAACAACCAAAAACAGCTTGCCTGGGGCATTCTCACTGATGCGAAAGGTGTGATGCGCATCCACTTACGCGATTTTCGTCCGCATGTAACCACACTTCATTCCATAGGACGAAAGGATCTGGCAAACCTGATCGCCCAGGATTATCTCGAAGCCTATGCTGAAGGATTAAATCGATACGTCCGGGAACTTTCCCGTATTACAATTGCAAATCGCGAGACCCAACAAACAAAGAATAAGAAGAGACTTCTAAATTCATGAAAGACCCCATCCTCGGAATGCAGCTTGCCAATTTTCATGTTGAACGCCTGTTGGGTCAGGGCGGCATGGCTTCGGTTTATTATGGGCAGGATATTAAACTGCACCGGCCTGTCGCCATAAAAGTCCTGGATAAGCGCTACAAAAATCATCCTGCCTATGCCGGACGTTTCGTCAATGAAGCGCGCATGATGGCGAAATGGCGGCATGAAAATATCATTCAGATCTATTACGCAGATGAATCACAGGGTTTCCCTTATTATGTGATGGAGTATGTGGACGGTCAGGATCTTGCTGATGTAATGAGCAACCACCAGAGCGAAGGCAAGCTGATGCCCATAGCAGATGTACTGCGTATTGGGAATGCCATTGCCAACGCACTTGATTATGCCCATCGGCAGGGAGTCATTCACCGCGACGTCAAACCATCCAATATTTTGCTTTCGAAGGACGGGCGTGTCTTGCTGGGTGATTTCGGCATGGCGCTTGAAGTGCAGGAAGGGTCGGTCGGAAACACGTTCGGGACGCCTCATTACATATCGCCCGAACAGGCCCGGCGTTCGGCGGATGCGCTTCCACAATCAGACATTTACTCCCTGGGCGTTATCTTGTACGAGATATTCACCGGCTCTGTGCCGTTCGACGACCCCACTCCAGCCAACATTGCGCTGATGCACATCTCGCAAAAGCCGCCTGCGCCGCGCAGCATCAACCCTGATGTTAGCCAGGCAGTGGAAGCTGTGTTGATCAAAGCCCTCGAAAAGAAACCTCAAGACCGTTACCAAACTGGTGCGAAACTCATGGCGGCTCTTGAAGATGCAGTCAAGGCTGCGGATGCGCCCAAAGTGCCGGCCCTGCCACCGCTGCCGGTTGGCGTTCCCACCGTCCGCCGCAGTGAAAGTTCCATTGCACAGATCTCGAAACGCCCAGCCCCCAAACAAAGGGACGTAAACCCAAAGCCTGTTGCCAAAATGCCGGCTACGGTTCGTGCAAGCAATCAATTCCAAAAACGAAACATTTGGATCGGCTTTATTATATTGATCCTCATCATTGGAATTGGAGGCTTTTTCTTTGCTCGAAATGGAATCATGGCCCCTGCTTTAACCTCCCCGGCAACCGAGACCGTTGCGCCTACATCCACCCCCGAGCCTGCCCAGCCAACACAGACTTTTACCCAGGCCCCCTCCCTGCCCTCCCCCACTGAGACTGTTGCACCAACCAATACAACAGTTCCCCCCACATCAACCAACACACCTGCACCGTTACCGACCATCTTTGCCGAGCCCACCATCAAATATCCGGAAGGCAATCACTATCGGGCTTTTTATAACGAAACCAGTTTCTATTTGTTAAATACATCCTATGGGCGGCGTAGTATTTCAGGTTTTCGGTTTCAACGACTGGACTCAGAGAACCTGCCAGCGGAGGATATTTTCGACGGATACCAGTGGGAGTCGCGAGATTTTGATTATCTGCCCCGCAATTTCTGCGCCAATATCACCATTTACGGCGACCAGGATCCTCCGTATCTTAACCCCGCGGAATGTTCGATTGGTTTGATGACAACCATTCAGCCTCGTTTTGACCGGCCCGGTGAAATCCTTTTTTGGACGCCCAAGGACGGCTCAACTCAATTCCGCGTATTATGGCTGGATGAGGAAATTGCTCGTTGTAGTATTTCTGCTGGCGTGTGCGAGATCTACATTCCGTAATGTGGAAAGTTCGCATTTTACTTGACACAAATCCTTTGCCGGGTGTAAACTCGGCACATAGTAATAAAATTCCCAAAGAAAGGAGCGCACTCTTGATGTTCAACAGCACCAAACTCTTCATCACCCCCGTTGCAGATGGCAAATTGCCTTCTCGGAGTGCGCCTACCGACCCAATCTAGGTTCCTTTCAATTTCTTTGTTGACCTTGGGCTGTGGCGTACGCGCTACAGCCTTTTTGTTTAATTGGTTTTATCAGGAGAATTACCATGCAAGACACCAACGCCTCACCCACATTTGACTTCCGTAACGCCCTGCACCCAAATCGTTTGCTTGGGCTGTGGCGCACCATGACCGGGTTTCATCTCACCTACGTTGCAGCCACCATCGCCCTGGCGTTCTCCGCTTTGGCAAAGACCTCGGTTTACCTGCTTCTACGCTTCTTTGCAGACGATGTGCTGGCGCAGGGAAAAATGATCGGCACAACCTTGACCCAAACCTTCCTTTGGATTGGATTGGGATTCATCGGGCTGGCTCTTGTGGAAGGCGGCGGCTCCTTTCTTTCGGGACGGCTGGCTGCCTACACTGCGGAGGGAATCACCCGCCGATTACGAGACTTCCTATTCGACCACATTCAACGGCTGAGTTTCTCATATCACAGTCAGACTCCCACAGGTGACCTGATCGAACGCGTCACCTCGGATGTGGACGCTCTGCGCCGCTTCTTTTCAGAACAAGCCATTGGCGTCGGCAGGATCGTGCTTTTGTTCGTCATCAATTGGGCTGCGATCCTGTATATCAATGTGAAGCTGGGGTTGATCTCGGTGGTCACCATCCCGTTGATTCTGTGGGTTTCGTTGTGGTTCTTCAAGAAGGTGACGAAAGCGTATGAGGAATATCAAGCCCAGGAAGCCGTGCTCTCCACCACCCTGCAGGAGAACCTGACCGGTGTGCGAGTGGTCAAGGCCTTTGCGCGGCAGGACTATGAGATGCAGAAGTTCGAAAAAGATAACTGGCTGAAATATCTCAAAGGGAAACTGCTCCTGCTGATGCATTCGCTCTTCTGGCCGCTCTCAGACATTGTGCTGGGCGGGCAGATGCTGTTTGGTTTTATTTATGCCGCATTCATGGCCATCAACGGCGAGATCTCTGTTGGTGACTATGTGGCCTATGTCGGTTTGCTGGTCTGGCTGATCTTCCCCATCCGCAACCTCGGACGCGTCATTGTGCAGACCTCGACCGGCATGGTCTCGTATCAGCGTTTGATGGACATCACCAAACAGGCGCGCGAAGACCTGGACGGCGGCACGGTCCAGCCGACGGGTCCGGTGCGAGGCGAGATCGAATTCAAAAATGTCTCGTTTATGTACTCGGATGGGACACATCACGTTATTACGGATGTTTCATTCCATATCAGGCCCGGCCAATCGATTGCCCTGCTTGGCTCGACCGGTTCCGGCAAGACTTCACTGGTGAACCTGCTGCCACGTTTTCATGATTACACCGACGGGCAGATTTTATTGGACGGCATTGACTTGAAGGAATATCCGCGCAAGTACCTGCGTGAACAGATTGGCATTGTGCAACAGGAGCCGTTCCTGTTCAGCCGTTCGATCCGTGAGAATATTTTATATGGTGTAGGCCGCAGTGTGACCCAGACAGAGATCGAAGCCGCCGCGAAAGCCGCTGCTGTGCATGATGTGATCATCGGCTTCCCGGATGGCTACAACACCATCGTCGGTGAAAAAGGCGTGACCCTCTCCGGCGGACAGAAGCAGCG
>DAOQPR010000076.1:0-10403 GCA_035333265.1 Anaerolineales bacterium | reverse complement strand
GCTTTGATGCCGGGAAGGGCGGCTTTCACTACGACCTCATTATCGGTCTGGTACATATCCACAGCAGGGATAGACCAATTGTTGCCAGAAAGGCTGAACGGGCGGGTAAACGCGTCGTCGAAGAGGCGATCCATGGCTTCGCGCAGGGTCATCATCTCACGAGCGGGCTCCCAACGAATTAAGTTTGACATAGCTACCTCCTTTAGGTTTTGAATTTTGTCTTACGCTCCTTAATTTAAAACGCCTGCGTTAGAAAAACGCAAGCGTTTTGTATTCATTTTGTTAGAGAAAAAAGTTAGCCGCTGAATGCAAGTACCAGTGTAACAATAGCGTAGATAATCCCAATACATGTCACACAAACACCCACGAACTTTGCCGCCATTACCCACTTATTTTCAGGTTTTTGCTGCGACATGGATTATTCCTTGCTGCGCTTGAAATCGACAAAACGATAGCCCACTCCACGCTCGGTAAGGATGTAAACCGGGTTGGCAGGATCTTTTTCCAGTTTCTGGCGTAGGTAGTTGATATACAGGCGGACATAGTGCGGCTCATCTCGATACTCATAGCCCCACACTTTCTGAAGCAATTGGTCATGCGAAACGACCCAGCCCGCATTCTGCACCAAATGATAGAGCAAGCGATATTCCGTTGGGCGGAGTTTGACAAGTTTACCCTCCAGCCAGATCTCACGGCGTTCGAAGTCTATCTTCAAACGTTTGTCAACTTCGATCAACCCATGCATTGAGCCGCTTGTCCCTTCGGTGCGGCGTAGTACAGCCTTAATGCGGCTGACCAACTCACGCGGGCTGAACGGCTTGGTAATGTAATCATCTGCGCCATGCTCAAGGCCACGCACCCGATCATCTTCCTCGCCTTTGGCTGTGAGCATAATGACCGGTACATTGCTGAAATCACGGATAGTTTCCAGGACGTCGAAACCATCCAGATCAGGCATCATTACATCCAGCAGAATGAGGTCAGGGGTAAAATCACGAATTTTTTGAATTGCCTGTTTGCCATTAAAAGCCTCCCCCACTTGAAATCCATCATGCTCCAAATTCATGCGGATGAAGCGCACCATACGCTCTTCATCGTCCACCACAAGGATACGGCGTCTGTCCATTTCTGCCATATTATTCCCTCACAAAGCCGATGATCTTTTCATCTTCCGAGTCGCCAAGTACTTCAATAAAGCTCACCTTTGCCAGAGGCCAAATGACCTTTACAGCGCCTTGGTCGATATAGTGTAAGTCTTTACCATCCTTCTGGCGGGGATTCATCACAACAATGATATTGTCTGTGGGCTTGGGTAGTTCATCCACTTCTCCAGCCACAGATGTTTCATTTGGAATATGCAAAATTACCGTAAATGCCATCTTCTCTCGCTTTCCTTACTGCGAATTAATTAGAACCTGCAATCTCAACTTACCCAGGGCGATCACATCCCCATGGTGTAATACCTGTTCTACGTTGGAAGCAAGGCGTTTTCCATTGATATAAGTTCCATTGGCCGACCCCAAATCCATAAAGATCACCTGCCCCCCAATCCGCTTGATAACCGCATGCAAACGAGAGACACCTGCCGCATATGCCTGATACGGAGACAGATCAATATCTGGCATGATAGGCTGCCCCTCACTGACTCGTCCCATTGTGAATTCGTTCCGGGAGGAAAGCGGCAGAACCTGGCCGGTATCCAACAAGTGCAAATTTGCCCACGCATCCACCCCCTCCACGGCCTGATCCAGCTCTCCAGTAATTCTTCTCGTTCCGCGTCCCAACCCATCTGTTGTAATGGTTTGAGTCGTAAGTGAATCCCTGCCAATTAATTGAGCACCACATTCGGCACAGAACATGGCGCCAGTCATGTTCGCATGTTTACAATTAGAACAAATTATCATTATTTTTTCTCCTTACCACTGCCCAATAAGAGCGCGCGAGTACTATATTTTATATCCTTACTTCCGGTGGCCGTCCATGAATGCATACGCTCAAGATTTTCAGATTCAAGAAGGGCAGTTTTTGCCAGGGAATTTTCACCCTGAGAAAGCAAATGCGTGGCTAAATTCTGCAAATGACGGGAGGCCGCTTCATATTGGCCATCATTTACAGCTGTTTGTGCACGTTCCTGCATACGATATAAGGTCAAACGCGAAAGAGCTTTAAGAATCCTTGTCGGAGGGCCCTCAATAGAGGGAGTTTCTTCCACATTTCGGGTCAGTCTGAGGCGAATAGGTGGAATTGGCAAGGTTTGGGAATTGATCGAGGCTTTCAAGTTTCCATTCAATAACAGAACATCATCTCCCGTCAGTGTTTGCGCCCCAACCACAATCTCAAGCATCACATGTAAAGGCGTGTCACGCAATATTGGCCCGAATCTCAAGGGCATGGCTATTTCGATATGCCCGCCCTCCGGTTGCAATCGAAAGGCATAGTTGACACGAACATTTTCCTGAGCTTGGTATTCCAATAAAACTTCATCGGCATAAATATTAACAAGGGTCTTGAACTTATCCACTAAAAAGCGTTCGATATCCTTGGGTTTGGAAATATAAGCTGATGTGCCGCCGGTCTTGCTGGCCAGTGCATCCAGAAAAATATCATTCCATTCATTACCAATCCCCATACCAGTAATGCCAACATTTTGTGAGGCGGCATCCTCCGCAAGCTGCAGACAGGCCTGTTCATCTCCATATGTATTTCCATCCGTCAGCAAAATCAAATGATTCACCCGCGATGGGTCAATCGTGCGGCGGATTTCACGCATCCCAGCTTCCAACCCATAATAAATTTCAGTGCCGCCCGAAGGTTGCATCATTTGGATGCTGGCCTCCTGGCGTTTTTTGTCGAGACTTATAGAGGCTGGAACGATGACTTCAGCGCGATCGCTAAAAGCAACCACGCTCAACACATCCTGAGGGCGCAAACTGCGCAGCAACTGAATGGCTGTTGCTTTCAGAATATCCATCTTTTCGCCCTGCATGGAAGTAGAGCGATCCAACACAAGACATATGTTCAAAGGTGGGGTTGGGAGTTCTGTTGATTGTTCTTCCCTTGGACCGATCTCAAGGAGAACATAAATTAGTTGATCTTCACCTACACGAACGAGGCTGGGACGGCTATACAATATCTCGTGCCGAATAAACCTGTTAACTTCCTCGATTTCGGGAGGGAGGGTTGCGTCATATTGGCTGCGACGTTTGGGATTGGATAAAACCTCATAGGCTTGCTGGATATCAAGAAAAAGCTCGGTTTCCCCAGCCGCGACATTCTTATCAGGATGCAGTCGCTGTGCTGCCTCAAAGTAGGCGCGTTTAATTTCTTCCTGCGTTGCATCACGAAAGACTCCAAGAATGGAGTAATGATCCGGCTTGCTGGCTGCCATGCTATGTTTATCCGATCAAATGTGAGAGAACCACCGTTATGTTGTCAGGACCGCCTGCTGCATTGGCTGCCTCTACCAAATTAAGACAGGCGCGATGTAAATTAGGGGCCTCATTAATAATTCGAACAATATCTTTCTCATTTACGACGCCCCAAAGGCCATCACTGCAAATCATCAAAATACCGGGCTGTGGGAAAGGAATTGTAAAAATGTCAGCTTCCAAAGATTCGCCTTGCCCTAATGCACGAATTAGGACATTACGATGTGGGAAGTTCTCAACCTCATCCTTGCTCAGGTGTCCAAGTTCTTCCAAACGCTTGACCAGGGAATGATCACGCGTTAGTGCTTCGATACGGCCATCGGGGAAAACAGCATACGCGCGGCTATCTCCCACATGACCAATCGTCACCTGCTGTCCGACGATCAATGTAGCGGTCACGGTCGTACCGCTACCTGGAGCCTCGCGCTGGACATATTGATGAGCTTCCATGATCGCAGATTCCATCACCTCTTGCAGAGATTCTTGAAGGGATTGCGTGGGCAGTTTAAATAGATAGGAGTGGAATTTCTTTGTGATGGCGCCGCCTATAATTCGGATTGCGGCATCACTTGCCACTTCCCCAAATTGATGGCCTCCCATGCCATCGGCAACAATATAAAGACCAAAGGGCACACTTTCATTGTTACCTGAAATTGTGGAGGTTAGCGCAAGCACACTATCTTCATTATGTTCGCGTTGCTTGCCAACTGACTGGCCGACCCCTGCTATCAATTGCCTCATCTCATACTTTGGCGATTGACTGGCAATAATCGAATTGATCTGCTGGTCCGTAAGTGGAGCAGTGGTCGCAGCATCCATTGGTTTTTGCTTCTCAGGGTGGTCTTCTTTGGAACCGAATAATTTGCGAAAGAAATCAGCCACGAGCACTCCTTTTAATCGAACGAGTAATGTCCAAAATTCATTCTTCGTCTAAAATACTTCGTTATGCAAACAAGGCATAAACCTGATGGTCGGTTGAGCCAAAATAAACAATATCATCAAATACAACGGGTGAACCCGTAATTGATTTCTGGGTTTCAAATCGCCAGCGCAGCCTGCCAGTGCGGTATTCCAGACAATACATACTTCCGTCCACCGAGCCTATATAAATCGAGTCTTTATATATGGCCGGGGAACTACTTACCTGGTTGTCTGTCTTAAAACGCCAGACTTCCTTGGATGTGCGCCCATCCACACAATACACAAATCCATCTGCAGCGCCTAAAAAGATGTAATCATCTGCCAATGCAGGCGAAGAAATGGATCCTTTACCAAGGCGGAATTTCCAGATCGCCCATCCGCTTTTTGAATCCAATGCATAAAGGGTGCCATCAAGAGATGCTACATAAAGAGCATGTCCCTTGTTGATGGCAGAAGAGGTAAGCCCGCGCTTGGCCTGGAAACGCCATTTCAATCCACCACGAAAGTCCAACCCATAAAATGAACCGGCTTCTGTGCCGAAGTAGATCATTTCGTTTGCTACCAGCGGTGTGGAATGGATCGGACCGTCCGTCGAGAATTTCCAAACGGCACGGCCGCTGTTAACATTAACAGCATGCAGATCCTGGTCGTCTGAGCCAAAGAAAATATGACCATCCGAAATTCGGGGGGAGGAATAGATGCGCCCTTCGGTGTAATACGTCCAAAGTAGTTTGCCGGTACGCGCACCGATCACATGCAGGCGTTGATCTTCCGAACAAAAGAAGATGTTATTCTCATAAACTATGGGTTTGGATACGATCCCACCATCGGTGGGATATTTCCACTGGAATTTGCCGTCTGCTGCGCTTAACGAATAGATGTTATTGTCATAACACCCAATGAACAAACTTCCCTGATGCAAGGCAGGGGTGCCACGAATTTCATCTTCGCACTTGAATGTCCAAAGCGGCTTTACACTACTCCCCACAATCGTCGAGGAGAGGGTGGTGGTGATCTTCGTCAACGTCCCCGTTTTGCGCGCAACATTCATCAACGCATCTTTCATGGCCGAAGTGGTTGGGAAGCGCTCGCCAGGATTGTACTGCAATGCCGTGTTGACCACAGCTTCCATCTCCACGGAGACACTTGAATTGATACGCCGAATTGGTCTCTCGGAAAATGTGAAAGGCGGCTCCAGACGCGGATCTCGTCGGGTAAGGGCATGATGCAGAGTGGCACCCAAAGAATAAACGTCGGCAAGAGGCGTAGCTTCCCCACGATATTGCTCTGGCGGAGAATATCCTTCCGTACCGATCATGGTGCCTTTAGAGCCAAATTGGAAGGCTTTGGCAATGCCAAAATCCACCAGCACCACATCCCCATTATTATTGATCATCACATTGGAAGGCTTCATATCACGGAAGATGATCGGGTCGGGTTTGTGGTTATGCAGATATTCCAACACATCACAAAGCTGAATGGCCCAGGTTGTTACCTGCTCTTCAGGGAGGAATCCATTGGCATCATTAATAACATTTTCCAGATCCTTGCCGTGAACATATTCCAAAACAAGGTAGGAACGATCATCATGGGAAAAATAATCATTGATCCGGGGAATGGATGGATGATTGAGCGTAGCCAGAAGATTCGCTTCACGCTCAAAATTTTGCACGATGGTCTGGCGCACGAGTGGGTCCGGTGCCATATTAATCATTTCCTTTACGGCAACCAATTTGACCACATTTGGAAAATGCAGGTCGCGCGCCCGGTATACCGAACCCATTCCACCGATGCCAATGACATCTTGAATATTGTAGCGGTTTACCAGCGTTACGCCAGCCTGTAATTGCTGGCGAGGTTGCTCGTTAGAGCCTTGGCCGGAACCAATTGGTGAGGTGATATTTCTCGTTTCCATTTGGGTTAATTCCAATTTAATGAATTATAAGTGTATTTGTGAATGCTGGGAATTGCAATTTTGTCGGCAATTGGTCTTGCAGAGATGCATATTCTACGGCACAATGTCTCCTTGTGAAAATCTTAGCAGTAAGTGATCAGGTTGTAGAACGTCTTTATACCCTGGCTTCCGGCGGTCATTTTGATGGCGTTGAGCTGATTCTGGGGTGTGGAGACCTCCCCTATACTTATTTGGAATATCTGGTCACGGTCGTGAACGCCCCATTATATTATGTCCCCGGAAATCACGACCCTCAATTTGATCCTCGTGACGTACGTTCAAAAGTCGAAGGCGGCTCCAATATGGACCTGCGGACTGCCAGCCACAAAAAGATTTTGGTCGGCGGCTTTGGCGGGTCGATCCGCTATCGGCCTGACGGCACAAACCAATATACGCAATCTGAGGCGTATGCCCGCGCCTTCAGTATGATTCCACAGCTTCTGATGAATTGGGTCAAATACCGGCGTGCCCTCGATATTCTCATTAGTCATTCACCGCCCTTTGGCATTCACGACGATAATGACCCTGCTCACAACGGTCTCAAAGCGCTCAACTGGCTGACCCGTATTGCGAGGCCGCGTTATTTACTACATGGGCATACCCATTTTTATAGAAATAATCTTGAAAACAGCACGACTATTTTGGATAGGACCACAATCGTCAATGTTTACCCCTATAGGGTAATTGACATTTCATAAATATCGATATAACCTCATTATTCTCTCTTCTATATAAAATCTTAACCATTCCATAACATTTTTTATCAGGATTCAGACTGGCGTTTGGGATAATGTCATCATCATGAACAACCAAACGCCTTTTAAAAAGCGAGCAAGAAAATGTCAGATACATTAGATTCAATCACCCGCGCCGATTTTGGACGGGCACGTTTCAAATCCTTTATCAACCAGGTTTTTGCAGTTTTATCAGGCAAACGGAATAACCTGCTTTCCTACGATGAGGTCAAGGAAAAGCTGAGGATCGGCGGCCCCATTTACAGGGGAGTCAAAACTGTTCGCGTGGAACAGATCATCGGGAGTCTGAACCGTTACCATGAATTTGACCGGGCCTTTCTTCCCAAGGAAGATCAACTGGCCAACCGTTGGCAAAAGGTCGACCGCGCCTTCTATGAGGATATCCACCTGCCGCCGATCGTCCTTTACAAAGTGGGCGAGATCTACTTTGTAGTCGATGGCCATCACCGTGTTTCGGTCGCGCGTGAACAGGGCGCTGAATTCATCGAAGCAGAAGTGCGTGAATGCGCCACACGCATTAACATCACCCAGGATATTCGACCGGAAGATCTGGAGATCCTCGGCTCGAAAGTGGATTTCCTGGAACGTACCGGTTTGGATAAACTGCGCCCAGATGCAAATATCAAGCTCAATATCCCCGATGGTTTCACCCGCATGTTGGAACATATTGCTGTTCATCGGTATTTCATGGGTCTGGATTACAAACGGGATATTTCCGAGCATGAAGCCGTGGAACACTGGTATGACACTGTCTATTTGCCGATTGTGAGTCTCATTCGAGATAGCGGGCTGCTCGAAGAATTCCCGGATAAAACCGAAGGTGACCTGTATCTCTGGACGCTCGACCATCAACATTATCTATACAAAGAAGAAGGCCAACCTCTTCAACCACCTGAAACTGCAGCCAAACAATTCATTGAAGAGAACGAATAGTTTGGTAGACAGCAAATCATTTCTAAATATCTCTTTTATACAGGAAACGTATGAACAACCTCCACCCACTTGCAGGCGTTTATGCCGCTGCAGTCACACCGCATCTCGGCCAACCAAGGACGGCAGGCAAGCCCGATACTGCTTTCGACTTTGAGGCGCTTGCGGGTTTCCTTCATTTTCTTTCCGCACGTGGATGCCACGGCGCGTTGCTTTTCGGCACAACTGGTGAAGGGCCGTCCTTTTCACCAAGGGAACGTGAGGCATTGTTAAGATCCATTCGTGTCATTCGCCATCAGGTACGGGATTTCAAATTACTCGTCGGCACGGGTACACCCAGTTTGACCGAAACCATTGAATTGACGAAGCTCGCCTTCGAACTCGGTTATGACGGAACCGTTGTCCTGCCACCATACTATTTTCGCAAAGCCAGTGAAGAGGGATTATTCCAATGGTTTAGTGAATTGATCGAGAATGCCGTGCCGGAAGGGAAGTATCTTCTTGGCTACCATATCCCAGTGATGACAGGTGTTGGCTTTTCACTTGATCTGTTGGAGAGGCTTAAAGTAAAGTATCCGTCCCGGTTTGCTGGCATCAAGGACTCATCTCATGATGAAGCGTTTGCAGCTTCACTCGGCCAACGCTTTGGGAGGGAATTACTTGTTTTCAATGGTACTGATTCCTACTTCCATCATGCTTTAAAAAATCACGCCCAAGGCGCGATCACCGCTCCGGCGAATTTGATTTCCGATCATTTGCGCGAAATTTGGGATCTATTTCAGGCGGGTAAAGATCCGTCCGAGGTTCAGACAAAGGTTACAGAACAGCGCCATTTTCTAGAACAGTATTCGCCCATTGCGCCGATCCTGAAAGGCTTGTTGCACAAAGTTCATGGATTGCCACATTGGGCAGTCCGCCCGCCGTTGGAAAGCACAAATGAAGCGACGCTTGAAGATGCAACAGAGAAGTTTTTGAAAATTGCATGAATAAACAAGAGACGGTCACTGAAACGTGGCCGTCTCTTGTTTATTGCTTATACAGTTTCTGGCTGTTGTTGTGCCATTAACTCCAGGTCAAATGCTTCCTTCCGGACTCGCAGGTCGTAATAAATAAGAATGTTCACCGCAATGACCATGGGTGAAGCAAAAATAGACGCGATCTGTTCGATCATGTTTGTAATGATCAGTGAAATCTGCGCCGATACGCCGCTAGATTGCTGCAATAGAAAACCTACAAATAAGGAAGGCAAGGTGGACAACAAAGTCGAAAGAATCCCAGCTGCAAAAGATGTGCCAAACACGCGCCAAAAGTAATCACTGGTCAATGACCAACTGCGTCCCAGGCTTTTTGATGCATCATTCCCTTCCAACACGATTGCAGAGGTTACAAGAGACCAACGAGTTGTTAAAAATATAGAAAAAGGTATCAATAACAACAAGCCAATAATAGACAAGCCGGTCAGAGAGATCGCAAAAAAAAGCAAACCCAAGGGAACAAATGCCAACCCCATCAAAAAATTCGCCCCGATCCTCGAGCCAAAGAATCGCGAACCAGCCTGAAAGGCTTTTTTAAGCGTTATTTGCTCATTATAGAGATAAATCCTTGAGAGGGCATACACTGCTGCCAGTTCCGCAAAGATGGAGGATAGTCCGACAATCAGGGAATCAACAATTCGTGAATCATTGAAAAAATATGTGGAAGCCGCGCTTAATATAAAAGCCGGAATGAGCACAACTGCAAAAATGGAAAGCATCAAGATCGTATGGCTTCTGTACAACTGAAAAGCTTTATCCAATAATTCTGCGATGCTTAATGGTTTTAGGGTTGGTGTTTCCATGATTTCCTCCTACAAGTTTTATATTTCGTCACCATTATAATAGCGATATGACCATTTGGCGATTAATCTACACTCCCTCATCCACTGGCGCATGGAATATGGCCGTGGATGAAGCCGTTCTTGAACACATTTATCGTGGCGAAACGAAGCCGACCCTGCGCCTCTATTCCTGGAATCCACCCTGCCTCTCGCTGGGACATGCCCAATCGTTCAAGGATGTGGATGTGGAACAGCTCCGCGCTCATGGCTGGGACGTCGTTCGCCGCCTCACAGGGGGACGGGCCATTTTACACACCGACGAGTTAACCTACTCTGTGGCCGGTTCCGCAGAAGACCCGATCCTTTCAGGCGGTGTACTTGAATCTTATAACCGACTTGCTCAGGCTCTACTACATGCCGTGCAATCCTTGAGCGTACCCGTGGAAATGAAAGAGCACGAAGATGGCCACACCCAGCAAAATTTGAATCCGGTCTGCTTTGAGGTTCCTTCGACCTATGAAATCACTGTGAATGAGAAGAAACTTATCGGTTCGGCGCAGGCACGAAAAAAAGAAGGCGTGTTGCAACACGGCTCCCTC
>DAOQPR010000075.1:0-10405 GCA_035333265.1 Anaerolineales bacterium | reverse complement strand
CCCGCCCTCTCCGCTGAAAACGTCCCTTGAAGGGACGTTTTTTTTCGGGCCAACTTACCCTTTTAGGTTATCGCAATTGAATATCGTTAATCAAAAAGACCTGATCGAGCGACCAGGTCTTTTTTCGTTTTGATTACGGCTTGGGGGTTGCAGTTGCATCTGGAAGAGGTGTCCCCGAATACACCACAAGACCGGTCAGGTCACTTTCATGGCCCGCAACACCGTCCTTGGCTTCCGACAGGAATTGATATAACAGGGATGCATTCCATGTTCCACCGCCAAGAATATCAGTTCCTTTGGCAGCAGCATCGGCACGGCGTGAACCAGCCATAATCCCCTCATAGCTGCTCAAATCCAATTGCGCATTTGCCAATGTAACATCACCAGAATGGCAGTTTACACAGGATCGTGAACCCGTATACCAAAGATTGGATTGAGTAAAGAGCGGCTGAACATCTGCGAAGGACGCCTCACACGTTCTTTGGGCTGAATCGGTGAACTGAAACGTTTCACTCTCTGAAGCACCCGCTTCCACCCAGGCGCCGATCAAATCTGCCGCAGCCACAGAGCATTTTTCTGAGGCTGAAGCCTGGCCTTCACTGTGCATCACAGGCAACGCAGCCGGGATCAGGGTTGGAACTGGAGTAGTCTCTGCAAGTTGTTTGCCACGGTTGCAGGAAAGGGTAAAGCCACAAGCACTAACATAGACAAAACCCACAACCCAAACAAATACAACAAGTAGAAACAAAATTATTGCACCGTAAATACTACCTCTTACATCATCTTTCATTATGGACTCTCCCTTTATTGTGCTGCTTTGAGCGTGCGAACAAAGTTAACCAGATCCCAGCGCTCACGCACGGTCAGGTTTTCATTCAAGGGCGGCATCTGGCCGGAGAATTCGACTTCCGGGAATAGGGTGTTGTTGGGGTTCCAAATACCATAGGAAATGGTCAGGAACATGCTGCCATCCGACTTGGCCTGCACAGCCTCACTGGATAAGTCAGCTGGCTTCTTTTTGACAAGGAAGGCAGCCACCGTTCCATTGCCCTGCCCCGTATCTCCATGACACATTTTGCAATGAATATCATAAAGTTCGGCGCCTCGTGCAATGGAAACCTCATCCGCAGGAACAGGGTTAACAGGCTCCCCCATTCCAGGCAGGGACACCGCCCCATCCACAGGAATGGATTGGGCAGGAACAGCCAGGGGTTTTTCCTGATCATCATAGGATGATTGGAGTTCCATGAACACCAGCCAATCAATCTTGATGACATCAAAAGCAAATATCATCAATCCGGCAGCCAATACACCCAGCGCCGCAAATACAACGAGGAGTTGTTTAAAAAGTCTCATAGGTGTTGCGCCTCCGCAGGTTTCACAGATTCAGCGCCCAACTTCTTGAGAGTATCCGTGATCTTGCCTTCTTCCACATGTGGGCATTCCACAAGAATTGCGATCTTTCCGTCGCTGATCTCTGGTACATATTTCATTGGGCGATAATTCGGGAAAAAGCTATCCAGAAATACACCCAGGAAGGTGGAGAGCAGCATCCCCAACATGGTCAACTCGAACAACACCACAACAGTGGGAGGCCCCGGCACAAATGCATGGGTATTCACCTGAATTGGGTAAGGATAAAGATACGGCGAGATGAAAGCAAGGAAGAACCCTGCGCCAAATCCCAATATCGCACCACCCATTGCAATGCGCGGTACGTTGGTCCACTGACGTGGGCGGCCAAGCATTGCCTCGGTGACAGGCACACCGGAGATTACATTCATGCAGTCGTCATGAACACCCAAAGCACGGAGCTGTTCCACTGCATCTGCAGCAGGTTCAAGGTCAGAAAAGACCGCAAGCAGGTCGACAACTTTTTTTTCTTCAGTCATCGCATCCTCCTATTCCAGTTCGCTGACCGAAACAACGGTCTCGCGTCCAAACTTCTTGAGTTCGTGTGCCATCTGACCTTCCTGAACTTCCCAAACCGGGATGAGCGGAATGATCTTGGAGGCAAGCACATAAAGCAGAATAAACAAGGCCAGAGTTCCAATACCGAGTTGGATCTCAACGCCAGGCTTGTACATACGCCAGGTGAACGGGGCACGGTTAATGGTCAACGAAACCGGCACAATGATGTAGCGTTCAAACCACATACCGACATTGATGATGATGCCAACAGTGGATACCAGCCAGGGTGTGGAGCGCCATTTCGTATTCCATAGGATCGCCCACGGAACAGCCACATTACAAATGAGCATACTTAGCCACATCCAACCGAGCGGGCCTTCCTCATGAAAATGCAGTAACTGATGCGTCCATTTGTCGCCGCCGTACCACTGCACCATGTAATCATTGAAGAAGAAATACGCCCAGGCCATGGAGATGATCAACATCAGCTTGCCAATGGCGTCAAAATGCTCGGCACGGATGAAGTATTTCATATGCTTCATATTGCCGCGAATGACCGCTAACACAATCACTGCTGCACCCATACCAGAGTGCAAAGCACCGACAACGAAGTACGGGCCAAAAATGGTGGAATTCCAACCTGGGCGAGTCGCCGCAGCAAAGTCCCAGGACACGATGGTGTGAACGGAGAACATAACCGGGATGATCGCAAAGGCAAAGATATTCATCGCATTGCGCAGGTGTGTCCACTCGCCTTCAGTACCACGGAAACCGAGAGCAAGGACCTTATACAAATTCTTGCGCCAGCCGGTGGAACGATCGCGCGCCATCGCCATATCCGGGATAAGCGGCAGGAAGAGGTACATAGTGGAGGAAAGCAGGTAGGTCGTAATTGCCAGCAAATCCCAGGTGAGTGGGGAGTGCAGGTTCGGCCACAACATACGCTGATTTGGATAGGGGAAAAGCCAGTATGAAAGCCACACACGACCCATATGCATGAATACGCTGAAACCTGCTTGAACCAGACCAAAGGTGGTCATCAATTCAGCAGCGCGGGTGAACGGGCGTCGGAATTCCGCCTTGAACACACGCAGAATCGCGGAGATGAACGTACCCGCATGGCTGATACCGATCCAGAACACGGTATTGACCAGGAAAATACCCCAATAAGAGGGGCGATTTACACCCGCAATCCCGATACCCTCAATGATCATTCTTGCCCATGTATAGACCAGACCATAAGCAACAATTCCGCCAAGGATGATGACTGCCGCCCAAAACTTCCAGGTTGGCTTACCAGTCATGGATTCCATAACCATGTCATTCATTTGCCCGCGGGGAAGCGGGTCGAGCATTAAGTGTTTCTCACGGAAATGGGCTTCACTATGACCGGAATGGTCATCGTGATGTGCATGTTCCGATTTATTTTTATCGTATGCCATGATTACCCTCCCTTGAAGTAGGTCACGTTTGGAAGCGTGCCGAGTTCTTCAAGATGTTTGACGCCATGACCCTTGTGCGCCAGTTGAGAGACCAGCGACTGAGGATCATCCATCCGTCCGAATGTGATGGCAGTTGCCGGACAAGCCTGTGCGCAGGCAGTGGTGAACTCGCCATCCATCACTTCGCGTCCTTCTGCCTTGGCCTTATCCTGTGCCTTGTGAATGCGCTGAATACAGAATGTGCATTTCTCCATGACACCACGGCGGCGAACAGTCACATCTGGATTAAGTTGATTGGGAAGCGGCTCAGGACGTTCATAATCACGCCAGTTGAAGGAACGCACCTGGTACGGACAGTTGTTTGCACAATAACGTGTACCAACACAGCGGTTGTAAACCTGCAAATTCAACGATTCAGCAGTTGAGTGAACAGTTGCGAATGCCGGGCAGACCGGTTCACAGGGAGCGCTTCCGCACTGCTGGCACAACATCGGCTGGTTGGGCGTCATCTTCACTTCAGGATATTCCCCTTCCCAGAAGCGTTCAATGCGGATCCAGTGCATAGAGCGACCATAGCCCGAATCTTCTTCACCCACGAAGGAAACGTTATTTTCCATCGCACAAGCAGCCACACAAGCCTGACAGCCCGTGCAGATGTCTTGATTGATAACCATACCCCACTTGCCGACCTGTTCTTCAGCTAACTTAACTTCAGGAATTGCATTCGTCATGATTAATGCTCCTCACCAAGAGCCTCGCCGTACACGCCGATGCGGCTTTCAAGGCGGGCAAGACCAACACCAGACTGGGCTCCGCGAACTTTTTCTACTTTGACTTTCATACCAGCAAATGCAAGATCACCAGCGCCATTGAAATTTCCAGCGATCAGGTTGGCGGGATTCACCCCGCGATTTTCAGCATAACGCCCATAAGCTGTATGCCCTTGTCCGAAAGGCATTGCAATCGTATCCGGACGAATGGCCGGGTACAGGTAAACATACGCTTCAACTTCGCCAACTTCACTAATAACCTTGACGACATCATCGTTGGCAAGGCCAAGTTCATGAGCGGTTTCAGGGTTGATCTCTACCCAGGTATTCCACATTACAGTTGTAGTTGGGTCTGGGAGTTCCTGCAGCCAGGGCTTATTCGCGCCAGCCTCCGCCAGGGTCGGCGAAACGAACGGAACGAAGAAGAATTCACCCTCACCAGCAAAGGCAGGTTCGGTAGCTTGAATACTGCCATCGAGCGCACCAGCGCCATTGGGTGCAACAAGTGCATCTGCATTTTTATGCCAGCCACCATATTGCTGGAAGTAGGCCATGAAACTGGTAGCATCCAGAGCGCTGAACGAACCATCAGCCTCCCCCATCAATGCAGTCACCTTGGTTTGAATAAAATCAACCTCATCCTTATACGGGAGAGCTTCCGCAAATTTTCCGCCAGCCAGATTCGCCGCAGCGATCAAAACATCGGCAGTGGCACGGGTGTCATAGAACGGAGATACAACCGGCTGAGCACCTGAAAGCACCGGCAGAGAAACGCCAGTGGCTACACGCTGATAACCCCAAGACTCAAGGCCATGATGGTCTGGGAAGACATACTTCGCCTCGGCTGCAGTTTCATCAGGGAAAGTAGCAAATGAGAAGAGCTCCACATTCGCAAGCGCATCCTTGAAACCAAGAGAAGCAGGCAATTCAAAGACCGGGTTCACACCATGAACAAACAACGCCTTAATCGCGCCACTTTTCATCTTCTCAACAAAAGCAGCCATCTCTTCAGCAGAAGCAGGACGGCTGTATTCGGTCTGATTCGGAGCAAGAGCAGAAAGGTACACGCCGCCAGGCTTGCCAAAATTATCAGAAAGAGCATTCAATGCGAGAACAGCTTCGGCAATTTCCAAACCATTGGATTGACCAAGCGCCGCGCCGCCGGGGATGGCAATGGCATTCGACTTGGCAAATATCTCAGCCAGACTCTCCAACGCCTCCAACTCAACGCCGGCTGTCTCAGCAACCTTGGCCGGATCCACGCTGGAAAATACCTTCGGCATCGAACCGCCGCGAATCTCAGAGGCGAGTTTTCCGATGGCAAGGGCAACCAGGCCCTCGGTCCCAGGGCGAACCGGAACCCAATGATCAGCCTTCGCCCCAGTGGCAGACATCCGCGCTTCAAATTGGACAAACGTACCGCGCAGTTTTGTCTCTCCCTCACGCAAACCGACAAACCCACGGGTGTAAGGAAGCGGCGAAATCCACGTCTCAAGGAAGTTGGCGCCAAAAGAAAAGACCGCCTGTGCCCCACCGATATCGAACCAGGGCAACCCAGCCTGACCGAAGAGATTCTCAGCCGCCTTGCTCAGCGTGGCCCGCGCCTCGAACATACCCAGCGCCCCAAAACGGACTGGAGCATTCATGCCGGTTGAAGAAGCAAGGTCAGAAACGAGATCAAAGAGATGGTCAGGAGCCATTCCCATGAGAAAAGCGATCTCATTGGGCTGGAAATTTTTAAGAGCATCTGCCACGGCTTGAATGGCAGAGTCCCAATCACCAGTGGAGGGCCCCTGAACACGATCAGGGTTATATAAACCATGCAAGGTAGCCTGCCCACGCGCACAGGTCTTACCTAGGTTGAGAGGATGATTGGCATTGCCTTCGGTTTTGAGGGCGCGGCCTTGATAGGTACGCACAACAAGACCGCATCCTGCCGCACATTCGCGGCATGTAGTGGCGTAATAGGTACTCTGACCGACTGAGTTGTATTCGGGCATTTGTTGATACGGTTCGCGCTTAACATAACGCGAAGCGGGGCCACAGCCTGTAAGAATTGCCGTGGTTGCCGCGCCCAAACCAGCCAGTTTTAGAAAATCACGCCGGGAAAATTGTTCGCTCATAGGTTTTCCTTTCACCCGGTTTAGTAATGGCAGGTGCCGCAGTCGGTGAGTTTAACCAGTTTAGCCTGGTCCTCGCCTGCGGTATCGATATGACAATTCAAACACCAACCCATATTGAAGACCTGTGGGTTTTCATATACAGTCATCTTGGTTAGATCGCCATGACAATCTTCGCAGTTCTTGCCTGCGGCAATATGCGCGCGGTGGTTGAACTGAACAAAGTCCGGAACGATGGCAACCGGAACCCATTCAAGAGACTTTCCGCTCATTACTGCCTCTTTAAGCGGAGCCAGTAGAGCGCTATCGCGGGTCTTTACAATTTGGTTATGGCATGCCCAGCACTTTGCCTGTGAAGGAATGCCTGCCGCCGGTCCCTTGGCTGCTCCAGGATGGCAATAAAGACATTGAATGCCAAACGAGATGTGTTTGTCGTGAGGAAACTGAATAGGCTGTTCGGGCGCCTGTTGAGTGGTGTAGATCCCATAGGCTGCCGCACTGAACAATGCCAGGAATACAATCCCCACCGCGATCAGGCCAAGAGGCTGTTTCAGCCAGTCGAAAAACGTTTTGATCATGGATGCTCCTGAAATGAACTTAGCGTAACGCCGACTCTATTGCGTTTGACGGCGAGTACAAAATTGCCTTTGTTTATAAGAATTACCAATTCACCAGTACCGATCTAGTAAGACCTGGTTAACAAAAAAATACCCCGCCCTATGATTATGGCATGTACGGTAGGTTATCAATGAAAACAGCGACCTCAATAAAAACGCTGGACATTACCGGCAGGCATAACGGGCGGATTATACAATAAAAGTGCAAAAAAGTACAAGTAATCTCTTAATTATCACGTTTCAGAAGGTCTATCTTTGAATCTTTTTATTTTCAAACGGTATTAATAACACAAAATCACCAACAAAGGTTTCCTGTACAAACCAATTCGCGGCGAAACTTCATGAAAATTCAAAAGCAGGAATATACAAATACCGGAACACATCCGGCAAAGTTGACACATTCTACCGTTAACACTTGTCAAGCTGAAGTGACAATCGTCCTTTTTTTTGAAACACCAAAAGACTCTCAAACGCTGATTCAATTATAATGAAGGTACCATGAAAACAACACGTATGCTTGGATTGGTTTCCTTTTTGATCATCGCCTTGCTCTTATTATTTGCTATCCACAATTTTAACCTTACTGCCGATGCCTCCCAAAGCGGAACGGCCGTCTCCATGCAACAAACCGCCACCCCTGCCAGCCCTTTAGGTACAACAAGTGAGATCGGTTCGACAAATGGCATCTTTGTCATGGGAATCATAATTACCCTGATCGTTACCCTGCCAATCTTGTTACATAAAAGGAAACTGCCATAAACCAGCATCTTTTCAAGATCGCCTTAACCTCATCTTAACAGATGAATTTTTTCTTTATGGTATAGTGCCACTCATGCCTGAAAAAATTCTTATCGTTGAAGATGAAATCGCTTTGCAAGAGACTCTTGCATACAACCTGAAAAAGGAGGGATATCAAGTAGAAACCGTTGATAATGGCCGTGCCGCCCTTGAGAACGCCCGCAAGATGAAGCCCGATCTGATCGTTCTGGATATCATGCTGCCGGAAATGGACGGTTTTGAGGTCGCTCGAATTCTTCGCAAGGAAATATCCACTGCCATTCTTATGCTCACTGCCCGTGATGATGAGATCGACCGTGTGGTGGGGCTGGAAGTAGGGGCAGACGACTATTTAACCAAACCCTTTTCGATGCGTGAACTGATCGCACGAATCAAGGCCCAGCTGAGACGGACCCGCCTGCTACGGGAGGAATTGGGCAAAACTATTGATGAACCGCCTCACGAAGCCCTGACTTTTGGAAACCTCGTCATCGACTTAACGCGGCGCGAAGTCCGACTGGACGAAACTCCAATTCAACTCAAACCCAAGGAATATGAACTTCTCCTCTTCCTGGCTGAACATCGTCGTCAGATGCTATCCCGTGAGTTCATCCTCGAACGTGTCTGGGGCTGGGATTACATCGGCGACAGCCGAACAGTGGATGTTCACGTGCGTTGGCTGCGCCAAAAGATCGAAGTTAATTCAAGTGAGCCAACGCGCATTGTCACAGTCCGCGGGGGCGGGTATCGATTTGAGGGATAAGACGGGGCAGGAATGAATTCGATATTTTCTGCCTTTCTTCCAATTCTTTTGATTCTTACCTTATGGTTTGCATGGCAATATTTTAATCTTAGGAAAAAGATCGATCTATATTCACAATCTCTCATGGGGCAAAAAAATCCTCCTAAAAAACTGGGGGATCTTGAAAACATTTCCAGCGCCATAAACTCACTGCAAAGCACCTTTAACACAGAACGATCAGTCCTCCATGCAGATTATGCTCGTGTTGCAACAGCACTAGAACAACTCACCGATGGTGTCGTGATCGCGGATGCAGATGGACGGATTCAATTTGCAAACCCCGCTGCACATAAACTTTTTGGGTCCCCGCCCCCCCTGAAACAAAGTGTGGCTCAAATGGTGAGGAATCATCAACTCATCGAAGCTTGGAAGCGCTGCCAACAAACCAGGCAGATCCAGATCGAATCCGTTGAAATCCCCGCGCAAAAAAAATTCCTGCAATTAACCGCCATTCCAGACGAGCATGGTGGAGGCAGTCTGCTTCTTGTACAAGATCTGACTCATGTACGCAGGCTTGAGGCGGTGCGACGCGACTTCATCTCAAACGTTTCTCATGAATTGAGGACACCTCTCGCCTCCCTTAAAGCCCTGACCGAAACCCTGCAAAACGGCGCTCTCGCCGACCCGGAAGCTGGTCCTCGCTTTTTGAACCGAATTCACACGGAAGTGGATGCGTTGACTCAAATGACGCAGGAATTGCTCGACCTATCCCGAATTGAGTCGGGACAGGTGCAGTTGAACTTTGAAAATATTTCACCAAGAAAATTGCTCTACTCAGCTGCAGACCGCATGAAGGCGCAAGCTGAACGCGCCAATTTAAAGTTGGAGGTTAAGAGTGCAGATGGGTTGCCAAACATTCAAGCCGATAAAGGGCGTCTGGAACAGGTTCTGGTTAACCTGATTCATAATGCGGTCAAGTTCACAAAGCCTGGGGGAAGCATTTGTTTGGGTGTTGAGGCCGTTTCAGGCGAAGCCCCGAACCGGGTTTATATCCGCTTCTCTGTTCAGGATACAGGGGTTGGAATCCCTTTGGAAAGTTTGTCCCGTATTTTTGAACGATTCTATCGTGTTGACTCATCGCGTACGGGCACAGGTACGGGTTTGGGGCTTTCGATCTCAAAGCACATTGTGGAAGCTCATGGTGGCAGCATCTGGGCGGAAAGCGATGAGGGGTATGGCAGCATCTTTTATTTCAAGATTCCCATAAAATAAAAACGCCGCAAAATAAGCGGCGTTTTCTATAATGCCCACGGTTACAAATTACGCCTTCGCCCATCTCAAATTTGTGACCGCGCTGGGTATAAATTTCAAGACTTACACTCCACGCAGGACAACCTCGGCAGATTCGATATTAGAGTAGACAGGAATGATGGCTGGAATGCCGGATGTCTCGAGTACATTTAATACATCTTTGGTGGGTGAGAGTAGGGTCATTTTTCCGTTACGAGTACGAAGCGATTTTGCATTGGTAACCAGGAGGCGAATCCCAATCGAAGCCAAATAATCCACACCAGACAGGTCAACAAGAATACGTGCATCCTCCCCTGAGCAATATCCCGCAAACTGTGTTTCGATCTGGTTGACGCCCATAATATCCAGCATACCGTGCAGTGCGATCAGGGTAATGTTGTTCTTCAATTCACTGACTTTCATTTCCATGTGAGTCACCTCTGTGTTTGGGATGACTGATTATATGGAAGGAAGCGCCGGTGATTGTTAACGTCAGGTTATGGTTTATTCACCCATTAGATGCGCTTGTACATCGAAACGCTTTTCATCGGAACCAGGTTGGGCACGTTGATAGGTGCCATCGGGCTGAAGGATGCGCGCGCGGGTGTTGTCTTTTAGATAAGCGCCAAGGATCTTATCGCGCAGGAATTTGACCTGTGATTTATTTTCGACCGGGAAGACAACTTCGACGCGATGGTTGAGGTTGCGCGGCATCAGGTCGGCGCTGCCCATATAC
>DAOQPR010000074.1:0-10457 GCA_035333265.1 Anaerolineales bacterium | reverse complement strand
GGTCAACTGGCGCGTAAGTTGGATGAAATGGCGCTGATCGTTCTACACCGCGACAATCATTTACGGCTTTTGAACAAGGTCATTCCGGTTGGGGTTTCACTATCTGCCGAACGTGACTTTAATCGACTGTTGGAAACGGTCGTTGCCGAAGCTCAGGCATTTACCAATGCCGATGCCGGAACAATGTATCTTTTGGAAGGGCAGGAACTGCGATTTGTGATCCTGCGAAATACCTCACTCGATCTCAAAATGGGCGGCACGAGCGGGGATCCGATTCGGTTCAAACCGGTTCAGCTTTACAGCGAGGATGGAAGCGAAAATCTATCCAATGTGGCTTCGTATGCAGCGTTGAAGAAACAACGCGTTAAGGTGGCCGACGCCTACACAGCAGAGGGGTTCGATTTTTCCGGCACCAAGGCGTTCGACAGCCAGACCGGCTATCGCTCAAAATCCTTTTTAACCACTCCACTGGAAAATAAGGAAGGCCAGGTCATTGGCATCCTGCAATTGATCAATGCCAAGGATGCAGCCACTGGTGAGACAGTCGAGTTTAAGGATGATGAGGTTCTGGAAGCGCTGATCATGCTGGCCACAGCCGCACTGGACGGTTACATCCGCGAGGCTACCTTGAGGCAGGAAATAGCCAAATTGAGGATCGAGATCAACCAGCCCCGCCGCACCCGCCAAGTGGAGGAGATTACCGACACAGAATTCTTCCGTAACCTTCAGATCAAAGCCCAAGCCATCCGCGAGCAAAACCGAAAATAATCGGTCACATCCAAATCTGCTAAGCTATACTAATTAACGGCTACATCAAAAACGGGTTTTCAAAACTGCAATGATTCGGGCCATTTCTAATGACCCTTTCAGGGGGGAAACATCCACTAAAGATACGGATGCAAAATTAACCAGGAAAAACTTCCTACTCCATTGAAAACTCGTCCCGAACAGGGAAGGAAAAAAATGAACGATCTGTTGAAAGCCTACAAAACCCAAATCATCATCGTATGCGCCGCGGTATTTGCCTTTGCCTTCAGCGCCTGCGGAGATGCCAGTGAATTCGGCGCTGGCGCGGCGGGCAGCTCCCCCACCCCTGAACCAGCTGCCACAGAAGAAGTCACATCGAACCTTCAGCCCGAAGCCACCCCCACAAACACCCCCGTTCCCCCAGCCGCAGGCCATATCGTTTTTGTCTCCAGCCGCGATGGTCAAATGAATCTCTATTCCACCTCGCCTGATGGCGCTACCGTGACCCGCCTCACCTCCACCGCCTCCGAAGACAGCGACCCGCGCCTTTCGCCGGATGGCAGCAAGGTGGCCTTTGTCTCCAACCTGGGCGGCAACACTGATATTTACGTCCTCGACCTAATCTCCAACCTCGTCACCCGCGTCACCGACGCGCCCGATAAAGACTCGGCTCCTTCCTGGTCGCCCGATGGCCAGCGCCTGGCCTTCGAATCCTTCCGTGATGGAAACTTCGAAATTTACGTGACCAACATTGATGGCTCCAACCAGATCCGATTGACAAACGACCCAGCCGGAGACAACAACCCGGTCTGGTCGCCCACCTCAGATGAGATCGTCTTTACCAGCAACCGCTTCGGCAACGCCGACCTGTTCCTGCTCAACCTCAATGGAACTGTGGATACGCTGACAACGAATCCCGGCCCCGATAACAACCCAGCCTGGTCGCCAGACGGCACGCGCATTGCCTACCAAATCTTCTCCAGCGACGTTTCGCAGATATGTCTCATTGATCGTTTCACTAAAACTCAAAACTGCCTCACCCAAAACATGGACGTGTATGAAGCCCCGGTCTGGTCGCCGAATGGCCTCTGGCTGGCCGTCACCTCATCGCAAACCGCCAGCATCACCCTCTTCAATACACAGGATAATTCCACTATGCAGATCTATCAACAAGGCATCGAGCCGCGCGGCGAACCCGCCTGGTCGCCGGATGGTTTGCGCCTCGTCTTTCAGGCTCAGGTCGAAGGCAGTTTGGAACTCTTCACCGCTTTGGTCGCTACCAACGAAGTAAATCGCATCACCTCGGTTGGTGGCACCAATGGCTCTCCGCTGTGGACGGGACAATAAGAACTGAATGCCACGTTTTATAAAAAGCACTTCAAGCCTTACTGGTTGAAGTGCTTTTTCTTCACCGAATTTTTCACGATATAATCCCAACATGCTTCCAGAATCCCCTCTTACCACCATCGAAAGCCGTTTGCGTTATCTGATCCCGGCGGAGATGTACGTCTCCATGTGGGGAAATCCGTCTGTGGATGTGATGATCCAGGTGCACGACCATTTGCGCACCTTGCGGCGCATTTTGCAGGATTACACCTCCAAGCAGATCGACATTGGCGCCTTGAAACCCGGCGACGTAAAAACCGAGTGGAAGTATGGCACAATGATGTTTACCGATCTGGCCGGTTTCACCAAATTGATGGAAGCCAACGCCGCCAAAGGTCAGGCGGGCGCGGAAAACCTGCTTAAGGAATTGACCAAGTATTTTTCGACCATGATCTCGATCATCAGCAAATCGGGCGGAGAGCTGGTGGAGTTCACTGGCGACGCCATGCTGGCAGTCTTCCCCAAAAAGGAAAAGAATGACGACGCCCAACGCGCCATCCGTGCTGGACTGCGAATGCAGCGCGCCATGAAGGATTTTGCCGAAATCCAAACCCCGTCTGGCATCGTCAATTTGAAGATGCGTATCGGCATCCACAGCGGCAAATTCCTCACTGCCGAAATCGGCACACCGCGCCGCATGGAGCATGTGTTGCTGGGTAAAGATGTCCAGCAAGCCAAGCGGACGGAAGGTGCAGGCATGAATGAACGAGTGAACGTTTCTGCCAGCGCCTATGAAATGGCAAAAGATGATTTTCGCTTTGACGAAGGCGATCCTGGCTACCACCTCGTCATCGATGACATGACTGCCGAAGACTTGGGCGATTATGAGATCACGCCCATGACGCGCAGAATGGCAAGCAACGTTCTCTTTGATAAAAAGAACAAAAAGGAAGTATTGAACAATATCATCGAGATGCTCAACGCCATTGAGCCGCTTGCCAGTTATATCCCCGACCCGGTCCTTTCCCTGCTGGTAGAAAGCGCGGCAGACCGGCGCATTCGGCCGGATTTCCCATCTCCCACGATCATGTTCGTCAATTTTGTCGGCCTGCCCGAGTCTGCGGACCGGGCCCTGCCAGGGGAAGAACGCAAACTTGCGGTCAGTTTTTCCAAGGCATTTTCGCTGATCAATGCCGCCGTGGAAGCACGCGGCGGCGTGTTGAAGAAGGTCACCTACCATCTTTCCGGGTCCGATATCGTCATCTACTTTGGCGTGCCCAACGGCCATACAAATAATGAGATGCGGGCTGCATCCGCCGCGGTTGCCATTCGTGAGATCGTTCAAAACATCAAAGCTCCCACCATCGGCACCATTCAACCGGATGTGTATTGTCAGATCGGCATCAACATGGGTCCGGCTTTCGTGGCTGAGATCGGCGAGCCGCGCGGACGCCGTGAATTCAATGTGCTTGGCGATACAGTGAACACGGCGGCACGTTTGATGAACCGCGCCCAGCGCAATCAGATCGTCGTCTCTGAACCAGTCAAGCAGGCCATCGAATCAAAATATGAATGTGTTTCCCTGGGAGAGATCTCACTCAAGGGGAAAAGCAAACCGATGAATCTCTTCGAGTTGGTTAAACAAAAGCCAAAGAATTAAAAAAATGCGCCGCACAATGTGCGGCGCATTTTTTTTACTCTTCGGTCCTGGTCGGTTTCTTTTTTAATCTTGCATCCAAAGATGACCAGATTCCCGCTGCCAGAGTACTGCCTGCCTTGCGTTTTAGGTTCACTTTGTAAATGGCTTTCTGTCCCTCTCCGATACGAATCAGCCAGAATTGTTCGGTCAGGCCCAGAAGCGCTGAGTCTAAATCGGCGCGTGTGAGGCGGTCCTGTTCAGGCATGGCATCCACCACTTCACAGATACGTGGGTAGCCCATCTGCAATTCGCGCAGCATCAAACGCATGATCTTTCGCAAAGAAGGCGGCAAACCGGCAAGATCAAGCGGAGAGATACCTCCCTCTTTTTGCTTGTCCTTTATTTCCTTGTCGAGGCGGTCGAAGAGTCCGGGCATGGGAACCTCGCTAATATAATTCTGGCATACTGATCGGTTCGGGTTGCGGCTCGCATTCACCGCACCAGATCACATTGGCGACCGCCAACCCCTTGGGGGTGTTGTTCGCACCGACGAACATGGTAATAAACGTGGACATGGTCGACGCATGGTCTTTGCAAACAAATCGTCCACAAAATGCGCACGAGGCGCGGGCTTCCTCTTCACAATGCCAGCATTTCATGATGCGCTCCTATTTTGCGTTCAGAATGAACGGCACCACTTGCTTTAGGGCTTTCGACCATTCATGGTCGGGATGACTGAGCGAAAACAGGTCTTTGGAGGCGTTCTCAGCAATATCAAAAGATAGCGGCAGGACGCTGGTAACAGTTGCTTCGAACTTGGCTTCAATATCTGCTTTGATGGCTGAAGCATCATGTTTGGGCAGGGCTTTATTCACCAACAACAACAGGTTGGGAACATCCAAGCTGCGGGCAATATCCACCGTGACGGCGGTGCCCTGCACGTCCTGTTGATCGGGGCGCAAAATGATGATCAACACATCAGAGGTGGCAATGGAAAGCAGGGTCTCTTCGTTCAGACCGGGATGCGTATCAATGAATAGATAATCGAGATTGAATTCGCTGATGGCTGTTTGCAGGCCTTCATTCAACAAGTTGAAATCAATGCCTTCCTTTAGAATCTTACTGATCTCAGCCCCATTGATGCTGGAAGGGAACAGGAAAAGGTCTTTCCCTTTCAACTGGCTGCGCCCTTCCCCCTCTCTGGGGTTATCCCCCACTCGTAATCCCACTTCTCGAATCGAGGCTGTTCCATGCAAAAAATCGTTCAGGGTCTTGCCCATCTTTTGTTCATCCAGGCCGAACAGGACGTGAATACCCGGAGATTGAATATCTGTGTCCACCACGCCCACGCGTTTGCCCGTCATGGCAACCTGCGCCGCAAGGTTGGCAGTGGTGTTCGATTTGCCCGTCCCTCCGCGAAATGAATGAATGGATACGATCTTTCCGTCGCTCATCATGCCTCCAAAAAATTCGATTATGAACTCTGTCTTTTCTTACGAATGGTCTGCGCCTGTTCCTTCAACCTGGCATAAAACTCAGTGCCGGTGATCTCTTCGAATTCCTTCTTGCGGCGTTCCTGGTCGATCTCGAACGTCAGGCGCTCCACCTGTTGTTTCAAGCCTTCTTCACGTGCCCTTACTTTATGCACCATTGAATAAAATGCAGAGAGCAACTGCGCCGCTTTGTCATCGTCAGACCCGACCCGGTTAAGAAGCGGCTGGGTGTAATCCAAAAAGGAATAATCGCCATCCGCTGTTTTTTGCGACCAGTCGATCACCTTTTCAATATAAGTGGTGGAAAATCTTAATCGGCTCGAAAAACCGCGCAGAATACCCAGGGCAACGTCAAAGCGTTTATCAAGAAGTTCAAAGAATGCCTGCTTCGTTAATTCAAGCGCCTCCACATGCTCCAGTGCCACCACTCCAGCAGAGCGTGGTCGCTCATCCACCAGCGAAAGTTCACCCAGGGTTTCGCCAGGGTTCACCTTATTGATAATGATCTCATCCCCTTTTGCATCGGTGGTGACGATCTTCAAATGGCCTTCAAGAATCACAAAAACAGAAAGCGCCTCATCGCCCTTGCGCATCAGAACATCGCCGGGCTCATATTTTTGTAAAAGCGAGCTCTCCACCACGGCTTTCAATGCATCTTCCGAAAGTTCCTTAAAGAATTCTGTTTCCTTGATTCTTTGGAGAACATCATTGTTCATGATTTTTCCTCCTGGGATGCAGACGAATTACTCATCCGCGACGTAACCCGGTCCCACAAACCGCCTCCCTTTTGACCCAGGCCTGCTGCGGCGATACGGGCATTGAGCAAGTTCCAGACCTGAGTGCTCTGTCCCAAATAAACCTCCCGCACCATCATCATGCAGTATGCTCCGATCCTGGTCCTCAATACATTTGTCTCTTCGACCAACCCTTCAATAATGGCGATGATTTCCTTTTTTCGGTTCTCACTGGGGGTTGTTTCCAATAATTTTCGTTTGATCCCGATCTCAGCCTGTTTATAGATCAAACTTCGCACGAGCGAAGCTTTTTCATCGCCAAATCGTTTCGCCACCGGGGTCAATACTTCGTTGACCGTTTCGATATTGCTTACTACCTTGGTTTCCTCCTGGGTTGCACGATCGGCAATCCCCAATTTTTCGGCCACCCAATCCTTTTGCACGTTCAAACCGCGCTTGATGATGTACCAAATAAGAGCTGTACCCGTTACCCCAAAGGCGATGGCAAAGACCAACTGAACGCCCGAATTGACCATGTTATTGAAAGCCATATGAACCCCAATCGCAATCGGATACCCGGCCAGAATCACAGCCCATGATTTCCAGGTGGCATCTCCACGGCGATAGGCCAGGGCCGTGCCTATTAATCCGCTGCTGGTGGCATGCATCAAATTTGTCGAGAACACTCGAAACACGGCAACCAACAGGGCTTTTTCTGCAAAGTTATCGATATATTGAATATTTTCGACCATGGCAAAACCGATCCCCACGCCAAAGCCATAAATCGCGCCATCCACAACGTAATTGAAATCGGCGCGGCGGACGAGGTAGATCAAGACCAACGATTTGAGGATTTCTTCAGCAATCGGTGCTGTGAAGCGAACTACCTGTTCCCAAGAGGTCACCAGGCCCGCACGGCTGACGCCTTCATTCACCTGCACGGCCAGATAATACGCAACCACACCACAGATCAAAGTGAGGATGTTTAAATTAATTTTACCTGTCTGGTACAGGTCGAATTTTCGCAGTGCTAACAGGAATAAGATGGGGAAGATCAGGGCAATGCCGTATGAAATGGCTAAGACCATGTGGAAATCATACCTTATCTATACATGACCTGCAAGGAAAAGAGAACACGGCAGCGGGTTTCTGCTGCCGTGTAGTATCAATCTTTCAATAGGAGATTTGTCCCATCTATTTTTTACGTCCAAACCAGTACAAGGCCAGTAACAAAAGTACGACCATTCCTGCCACAATAGGCAAACTAGTTGAAGAAGAGGCTGTTCCTGTGGCGGTTCCGGTTGTAGAAGTCAAGACTGGCGCAGCAATAACTGCCAGAACCAGTACAGCCAACACAGCCAGAGCCATTCCCATTTGTGGGCTGGATTGAAAGTTGAAAAGGCTTTTCCAAAAGGAAGGTTTTTCAACCTGTTCCTCGCGGCGCATTCTTGCCTTGAGGCGCACCAGCATCTGTTTGGACGTGGCATCTTCGATGATTTTTTTAGGGAAGGCGCGGTCGAGGCGCAGGATCGTTTCCTCGAGGCCGAGCAGTTCATCATCCACGGAGGAGGCGGAGTGGTTCATCTTTCCTTCCATGACCTGGTCAGCGAAATCCGCCAGTTGTCGTTCAATTTCTAGATCGTTGCGTTGGTTTGTTGGACTCATAATTTCATTCCAGATGAGTGCGTAGTGCAGCAATGGCACGGCGGAAGAGGGACTTGGTCGCTTCGAGATTTTGGTTGGTTAACTCAGCTATTTCGTTGAATTGCAGGTCTTCTGCAAACCGCAGCAGGATGACCTCCTGGTAGTTGTCCGGTAGTTCGCGGAGTGCGCGTTGAATATAAATGCGCTCTTCCAGCGTTTGGGAGGTGCTGCCTGTCATGTGAGAGAGCGCTTCGGAAAGCGGAGCAAGCTGAGGTTCCTGCTTGCGGCCACGTTTTCGATAGAACTCTGCCACCTTGTGATTGGTCAGGGTGCGGAGCCAGGTGCCAAATTGCGAGTCGCCGCGAAAGGATGGCAACGACTTTAGGGCCGCAATAAAAACTTCCTGGGTCACATCTTCCACATCGCTTTCAGGAACGACATAACGCACCCGGTTGTGAACCCGGGGAAGATGGCGGTAATACAGCGTGTCGAAGGCTTCTTTTCTTCCATCTTTGAATTGCTGAATGAGAAGCTCGTCGCTGATCTCCTGCACAGGCAGATTGGTAGTGGTTTGCATATAGTTTGTCGTCATGAACGGTGAAAAAGGGTTGAAAATGTGCCTGACTTTCAAGGTAATATAACATAAACAGGCATGGAAAAGTAAGGGAATTGATTTTGATTTTCATTCCATATGGGCTATAATCGGCTGTGGATTAATCTATACAAGGCAAGACTATCACACATTTGGAGAGAGCGAATGTCCAAAATCATTTCAGTTCATTCCTTCCGCGGTGGGACGGGAAAATCAAATACGACAGCAAACATTGCAGCCCTGCTTGCCATGGATGGCGCACGCGTTGGGGTTGTAGACACAGATATTGCTTCCCCCGGGATTCATGTTCTATTTAATTTAGATGAATCGGACATGGAGCATTCCCTGAACGATTATTTGTGGGGCAAATGCACCATTGAAGAAGCTGCCCAGGACGTGACAGGCCATGTCGGTACAGAGATCAAAGGCCAGATCTTTTTGATCCCATCCAGTATCAAGGCAGGCGAGATCGCACGTATTCTGCGCGAAGGCTATGATGTGGGTCTGTTGAACGACGGGTTCCGGGATGTGATCGAGAAAATGAAACTCGATTATTTAATGATCGATACTCACCCGGGTTTGAATGAAGAGACCTTATTATCGATTGCCATTTCCAATGCATTGATCATTATCATGCGCCCGGACCAGCAGGATTATCAGGGCACAGCCGTGACTGTGGATGTTGCCAAGAAGTTGGATGTGCCGAAGATGCTCATCATGGTTAACAAGACTCCAGCCACCTGGGACTTCAATGAGGTCCGCGCCCGGGTGGAACAAACCTACGATGCAACTGTAGGCGCAGTCCTTCCCCACTCTGACGAAATGATGATGCTTGCAAGTTCCGGCATCTTCTCGGTTCAATACCCCGATCACATTGTGACCAAGGGCTTGCGCAATATTGTTGACCAGATCAAGTAATGATCTGTGTCACCAATGGTGAAGGAAGGCGCCATGGGCAACCCTTTATTTGAAACCGCTTTAAAGGAATTACAGGAACGCACGGAAGATATCCGCCCGTCGGATGTCATCCTGTTCTCCGAGCCGCTACGCTCGGCCTTGAATTTCGTCATCCGCCTCAAACGCTTCAGTTTGACCGAATTTGGCGAGCAGCTTCCCTTCACGAGAGAGGAAGTCAAACAACTGGCCGATCTTTTGGTAAAGCGCAATCTTTTTGAACTCTCACGCTTTGCCACCGAAGAGGAGCCATATTACAATGCCCGCCTCTCCGCCCTGACCCGGCCGCTCACCCGCCCGCCTTCAGATATTTGGAAAAAGATCGATTAAGACTCACCCCGCCTGTGAACAACGGGCGGGTTTTCTTTTATACAATGCCCACAGTCACAAATTGCGCCGTCTCTCTTCTCAAAAAGTGCAATTTGTGAACGCACTGGGTATAATGCAAATCATGGCCGATAAACTCCTCTCCCGATACGAAGAACTCAAGGCGCAGATCAACTTTCACAATTACCGTTATCACGTGTTGGATGCGCCCATTATCAGCGACCTGGAATATGACCGCCTGCTTAACGAACTAAAGAAGATCGAAGCGGATCACCCAGACTGGATCGCGCCTGACTCACCCACTCAGCGCGCCGGTGCAAAAGCTTCAGAAAAATTTGAGAAGGTACGCCACCCAGCACCCATTCTTTCACTGGCGAATGCTTTTGGCGGGGATGATGCGCGGGCCTGGTTTGAACGCGTCAAAAAGCTGGATGACCGGGTGGAGAAAGCAAAATTCGTCGTCGAACCCAAAATTGATGGTTTGTCAGTTGTGCTCCATTATCGCGATGGTCAGTTCGTGCAGGGAGCCACGCGCGGCGATGGTGAAGTTGGCGAGGATATTACAAGCAATTTGCGGACGATCAAGGCCATTCCGTTGAGAATTCCAGTGGAAAGTGAAAAGTCGAAAGTCAAGCCGCCTTCCTATCTTGTAGTTCGCGGTGAGGCGTTCATTCCCATCAAAGATTTTGAGAACCTAAACAAACGTCTGGAAGAAGCAGGCGAAAAGACCTATCTCAACCCGCGCAACACGGCGGCAGGATCGTTACGCCAACTTGACCCGGTGTTGACTGCTTCACGCCCCATTACTTTGCTCGTGTATCAGATCGTGTATTCCGAAGGTGGAAAAGTCCCAACGTCGCAATGGGAGATTCTGGAGTATCTCAAGGCTCTAGGGTTTCCAGTGACGGATATCGCCAAACGCTTCAATGACCTGGAACCCGCGATTGCCTACACCGAAACCTTTGACAAAGGACGAGACGCGCTTCCTTACGAAGCCGATG
>DAOQPR010000073.1:0-10547 GCA_035333265.1 Anaerolineales bacterium | reverse complement strand
GGTCAGCCTTCCCAGCATTGGTATGCTTATCTTTTTTCTACTAAGCGTAACTTCCATTCTTGTTGCTGGAGGCACCATCCGTTCAGCAGGCGTAATTTTCTACCCATCAATTGTGGTAACGGCAACCTTGCTGGTCAATCGCCGAGCGGGTGTTATCTTCTTTTTTGTTACCTGCCTAGTCAGTATTGCCCTAGTGATAGGAGAGATCAACGGTTCGTTACCAACCCCGGAAAACAGTACTAGTTTTGCTTCCATAGCGATCATCATAGCCGGGATGGGCTTAACTCTAGTGCTTCTATATCTTGCAACTCAAAGCACGGATGATGCATTGAAACAGGCCAAGGCAAAGGAGCAAGAAATTCGTGAATTAGCAGGATCTTTGGAAAAAAGAGTGGAAGAACGTACCAAGGCACTAGCCACTTCCGCAGAAGTCAGCCGTCGACTTTCAACCATTCTTGACCCGGCACGCCTGGCGCACGAAGTGGTGGAGCAAATCCAAACTTCATTCAACTACTATCATGCTCATATATATCTCTTGGATCAAGCAGGGAAAGAATTAATTATGGCAGGTGGTACAGGCGAAGCAGGAAGAACCATGCTTTTGCGTGGTCATAAAATTCCGGTTGGGGCGGGATTGGTTGGAAATGCCGCACAATCCAATAAAATGATTTTAGTACAAGATACGACACGGGATCCAGACTGGCTTCCAAACCCTTTGTTACCTGAAACAAAATCTGAAGTTGCCATTCCAATCGTATTGGGAGAACGTGTATTAGGGGTTCTAGACGTCCAACACAACATCATAAATGGGTTGAAGGATGATGAGGCGGCCTTGTTGCAATCGATCGCTTATCAAGTAGCTGTGGCATTGAGAAATGCCCAAACCTATTCACAGACTCAGGTAGAGGCAGAGCGCGAGGCGCTTATCAATGAGATTGGGCGCAAGATCCAGAATACATCCAGTGTGGAAAGCGCACTTCAAGTAACAGTTCGTGAATTGGGGCAGGCATTGGGGGTACGCGCATCGCGCGTCGTTCTCGGCCTGTCAGATTCGATCATGAATAAGAAAAATTAGGATAAATATCATGGCCGATCAAAATTCATTCGACAATAATATACAGGGGCGCATCAATAACCTGTATACAAACCAGGACATCCCTTCGTATGCCAGCCTCAAGGATGTTGAGACCATGAAAGCACGCATACGCGAGCTTGAAGAAAAACTGGCTGCAAAAGATTTAAGCACATCTCCAACGGAGCAGGCTGAATCGAAAGTAAATGAACCTGCACCATCTCAGGGGCAGGCAGGCAATTTAAAATTTGTGCCCACAGATGTGAAAAATTCTTCGTGGCTGACACGTTTTTGGAACTGGTTAACTGAACCTTCTGCAGATCTTGTAGATGTTACTGAAAGAAATATTGCCAGACTTTCCACAAGCTTTTTGTTAATCATAGCCGTCCTTGAGTTTGTGGGTGGATTGGCCCGCATCCCGCGCTCGGGTTTGGTCAATGCATTTTTAGGTCCAATTGGTTATACGCTCATTCCAACTCTCGTAGCATATGGACTCTCCAAGACAAAGTGGTATCGTGCAGCAATCTTCCTTTTCTCTCTTACATTCAGCTCGCTTGCCTATATATCCATGGTATTGGAAGGCAATACTGCAGATATCAGTGCGTTGATCCTGGTTTACGTTCCATTAAGTCTGATCGTTGCAAGCACGTTTCTATCCTCTTGGGCAATCTTTCTATTAACAGGTTTAAATGTGGGGCTTTTCCTGCTTACCACTCAAATGGGCGTTATCCTGACTCCCGATAATTTTGGTGCACAAACCGGCATCATTACCACCATTGGGCTTGTCTTAATCGTCTTATCCAATTTTAGAGCACGAACAGAACAACTGCGGCTTAACACATTGAAAACAATCAACCGTCAACTTGAAGATGCAAGTGTAAATCTGGAAAAGCGTGTTCAGGATCGCACGCACGACCTCGAACTTGCATCCGAAGTTGGACGCATTGTCACGGCTAGGGTGGATAATCTATATCAACTTCTCTCCCATGCCGTGGAGTTGATTCGTTCGCGCTTTGGGCTGTACTATACCCAGATATACCTCACTGACCGGAGTGAAAATATCATTGTATTACGTGCTGGAACAGGCGATGCCGGGCGGCAATTATTGCAGCGTGGACATCAGCTTAAGATCAACCTTGAATCCTTGAATGGTCGGGCTGCGCTGGAAAAAAAGGCTGTCATCGTATCAGATACCACAACGAATCCTTCTTTCCTGCCCAACCCTCTATTACCTCTGACCCGCTCCGAAATGTCAGTTCCTCTCTTGATCGGCGAGCGTGTGGTGGGTGTTCTGGACATGCAAAGTGAACTTCCAAATGCACTTAGCGCAAACAACCTGACTGCTTTCGAAGCTCTCGCAGGCCAATTGGCCATTGCCATTCAAAATGCCGCGCTTTTTGATCAGGTTAATCTGGCACGTGCAGAAGTAGAGGAACAAGCAAAAGTTCTATCGTATTCCGGCTGGGCCAGTTTTCTGGATGCACTGGAACACAATGAACGGATTGGTTTTATTTACAATCAGGATGAAATTCTGCCTTACACCGGAGATACGATTGAAAACACCGGCTTGAATGCGTTGGGAGCCTCCATCAATGTGTCTGGAGCAGAGATCGGGAAAATCCACCTTATGGATGATCCCAACCGCCAATGGACTGAGTTTGAATCAACCATTATTCACAACACAGCTGCACAACTTTCTCGCCACATTGAAAACCTACGGCTATTAGCCCAGGCAGAAAAGTACCGCCGAGACGCAGAAGAAGCGACCAAACGCCTAACTCGTGATGGTTGGGAAGAGTATCATCGCATTCATTCCTCAGACCAGTCTGGCTTTGAATACGATCGGAATAGCGTTAAAGGCATTTCGGATGCAAGTGACAACTCAATCCAAACAACATTGGCACAGCCCGTTGTTGTTAGAGGTGAGGTTGTTGCCAAATTGGAAGCCGCCGAAGCGCAGACCATGGCAACCGAAGAAGCCAAAGACCTGCTGGCGGAGGTTTCCAGGGCATTGAGTGCCCATATTGAGAACCTGCGTCTGTTTGAACAAGTCGAAACTTCCCTCTCGGCTACTGAAAAACTGTATGATGCCAGCCGTGCTCTTACAAATGCTTCGACAGAACAGGAAGCTTTGGATGAATTAGTTCAGCGACTTGACCGGACCGGGCTGGATCGAATAGTGGCTGCAGTTAAAATATCCAATGACCCAATAACGGCTGAAGTTGTCTCAGCCTGGGATGTGGATGGGGCAGAGGCACGTTCGATTGGCAATAAGTTCACTGAATATCAGCTTCCGCTTGTTGTAGATATCCAGCCTGGCGTTCCAGTGATCATCGAAGATTTCGATGCGCCGCATATCAATCCTTTGACCAAAAAAGTATTCAAGATGCAGAATGTTCGTTCTGCGGCAATTTTGCCCATCTCAGCGGATAATGAAATTCTGGGCTGGTTGCTCCTTGAAACCACTCATGACTCAAGAAAGTTCAACTCGGATGCCATTCAGAAATATCTAATATTCTCAGATCAGGTCGCAACGGTGATCCAGAGACAACGTTTGTTTACACGCACAGAAACTCAACGTCTGGAAATTCAAAAAAATGAAGCGCGCCTGTCTGAAGCTTTGGAGATTGCCAAACTCGGCAACTGGGAATATGATGTTGAGAAAGACCTGTTCACCTTCAATGACCAGTTCTATGACATATTCCGTACCACCGTTGAAGAAGTTGGCGGTTATCAAATCTCATCAGCTGAATATGCCCAGCGATTTGTACATCCAGACGATTTATCCATTGTCGGTACAGAAATCGAAAAGGCCCTAAATTCCAAAGAGCGGTTTTATTCCACCTCTCTTGAACATCGCATAATTTTCTCTGACGGCAGTTTAGGCTATGTTGCTGTTAATATTAAACTTGAACGAGATGAAAACGGAAAAATCACCCGTTACTATGGTGCCAATCAGGATATTACTGAGCGAAAATTGGCTGAAGATGCCGTCCGCAAAGCCCAGGAACAGTTCAGTCTTGCCGTGGCAGGCTCGAACGATGGTATTTGGGACTGGGATATTGAAAACGACAATATTTACTATTCGCCACGCTGGAAGTCCATGCTGGGTTATGAAGTTCATGAACTAACCCGTGGTTTTATGGAATGGGAAGAGCTCATTCATCCTGAAGATAAAGAGTACGCCACCAAATCTCTTGAAGATTACCTTGAGCAACGCTCACCCGAATACAATGTGGAAATCCGTCTGCGCCACAAGGATGGAGACTACCGCTGGATCAACGACAGAGGGAAGGCTCTTCGCCGTGCAGATGGCACCCCATATCGTATGGCAGGCTCCCATACAGACATCACCGAGCGCAAACTCGCTGAAGAAACCATCCGCCAAAACGAAGCCCGCCTGGCTGAAGCGCTTGACATTGCACGCCTTGCCAACTGGGAGTATGACGTCGAAAAGGATATCTTCACCTTCAACGATCAGTTTTATTCAATATTCCATACTTCTGTAAAAGAAATTGGCGGTTACCATCTCTCCTCTGCAGAATATGCCCAAAAATTTGTACATCCTGGTGATTTACCTATTGTTGGTGTTGAAATTGAAAAAGCACTAAACTCCAAGGAGCGTTTTTACTCCGCTTCGCTGGAACATCGCATAATTTTCTTTGACGGCAATACAGGCTATATCTCTGTCAATATCAATGTAGAACGGGATGAGAACGGAAAGATCACCCGTTATTATGGAGCCAACCAGGATATCACCGAGCGCAAACTCGCTGAAGAAACCATCCGCCAAAACGAAGCCCGCCTGGCTGAAGCGCTCGAAATTGCCCGTCTCGGTAATTGGGAGTACGATGTTGAAAAAGATATCTTTACCTTCAATGACCATTTTTATTCAGTATTTCGTACGAATGTAAAAGAAGTTGGGAGTTACAAGCTCTCCTCGGCAGAATATGCCCAAAGATTTGTACACCCTGACGATCTACCCATTGTTGGGGTAGAGATCGAAAAGGCTCTTAACTCCAAAGACCGTTTTTATTCTGTTTCGCTAGAACATCGCATTATTTTCCCGGATGGTACAACAGGGTATATCTCTGTAAGTATTAACGTGGAACGTGATGAGAACGGAAAGATTATCCGCTACTATGGTGCAAACCAGGATATTACTGACCGCAAAATGTCTGAAGAAGCTATTCGCAAAGCGCAAGAACAATATACTCTTGCGGTGGATGGTTCCAATGACGGCTTATGGGACTGGAATATTGAGACGAATGAGGTCTATTTCTCACCACGTTGGAAAGCCATGGTAGGCTATACCCCTGATGAACTGATGAACGGTTTTGCCGACTTTGAAGCCCTTCTACATCCTGACGACCATGACTGGGTTCTTGGTGTGGTAAATAACTACCTGACAGGCAAGATTGAAGATTACAATGTTGAATTTCGCTTCCAGCATAAGAATGGCTCGTATCGCTGGATCCTTGCAAGAGGTAAAGCCATGCGCAGGGCCGATGGGTCGCCTTATCGTATGGCAGGATCTCATACCGACATTACCGAACGTAAGCAGGGAGAAGAACTTATTGCCCAACGCGCCAATCAGCTTGAAACGGTAGCCACCGTTTCAACCACAACCTCCACAGTACTTAACCCGGATGCGCTCCTTCAAACCGTGGTAGACCTGACAAAGGAACGCTTTAGCCTATATCATGCCCACATCTATATCGTCGATGAGGCTTGGAACACCCTGCTCTTGGCCGCGGGTGCAGGAGAAGTAGGCAGGCATATGGTCGCTGCCGGGCACTCCATCGATTCACATCGCGAACAATCCCTGGTGGCACGTGCCTACCGTGAACGCAAGGCTGTCATTGTCAATGATGTTCGTGAAGATACAGGCTTCCTGCCCAACCCATTGCTTCCGGATACTCGTGCAGAAATGGCCGTCCCCATGATCGTGGGCGATAAGGTGCTTGGCGTGTTCGACCTTCAATCTGAAAAGGCGAGTTCCTTCAGCCAAGAGGATGCGCTCATCTACAACACACTGGCCTCCCAGGTTGCCATCGCCTTGCAAAACGCACGCTTATATCAGGAACAGACAAGTACAGTCACCCAACTCCGCGAATTGGATCGCCTCAAATCCTCCTTCCTGGCAAACATGTCGCATGAACTGCGCACCCCGCTCAACTCAATCCTTGGCTTTGCCGATGTGATGCTCGAAGGCCTCGATGGTCCTCTAACAGATTACATGGACAACGACCTGCGTCTGATCCAAAAGAACGGCCAGCACCTGCTCCACCTCATCAACGACGTGCTCGATATGGCCAAGATCGAATCCGGCCGCATGAACCTGCATCCTGAAACGTTCATCGTCCATGAGATCATGGAAGAGGTCACCAGCATCACCTCCTCTCTCGCCAACGACAAGAACATTGCGCTATACATCGAACCGGATTCGAACCGGGAAGTGCAGATCAATGCAGACCGCACCCGCCTGCGCCAGGTCATGATCAACCTGGTCAACAACGCCATCAAGTTCACCGAGAAAGGCCATGTAGCCATTCAAGTGGAGAAAACCGATGAAGAGAATGTCCTCATTGCCGTACGCGATACAGGCCTTGGCATTCCACGTGATCAGTTGGAAGACATCTTCAACGAATTCACCCAGGTCGATACATCCACAACCCGTAAAGCAGGCGGCACCGGCCTTGGCCTGCCCATCAGTCGTCGTCTTGTTGAAATGCATGGCGGCGAATTATGGGCGGATAGCTCCGGCATCGAAGGCCAGGGGTCGACATTCTATGTTAGACTTCCAGTTCTAGCTCAAATCGCCGAGGTCGAAAAGCAGGAAAAGAACTAGCCATGGCAAAACCAAAGCACCTTCAATGCAACGTCTGCGGCCACCAACAGCCTTATGATCCCTTTGTTCCAGCCATTTGCACGAACTGTTCCTCACAATGGTTGGAAACACATTACGAATACAACGCATTCAAAAGGGAGATTTTGCGCGGACTCCCCAATCGTCCAGCAAATCTCTGGCGATATCAGGATGTCCTGCCGCTCGACAACCCATCCGCTTTGGATTTATACCCCGCAGGTGGAACCCCCATCTGGCTTTCTCAACGCTTCGCGCACAACCTTGGGCTGGATCGGGTCTACATAAAGGATGAACGCTACGGCCCAACCTCCTCTTTCAAAGACCGTCAGGCAGCAGTGGCTGTAGCAGCCATGAATGAAAATGGAATCCGCGAAGCCGTTATTGCCTCCACAGGCAATGCAGCAGTAGCCTATGCCGCTGCTTGCGCCCGTGCAGGCATAAAACTTTGGGTCTTCATGACCAGCCTCGTTCCTCAGGAAAAACTACGTGAAGCCGCTCTTTTTGGCGCGGAAGTGATTCGCGTGAGCGGCAACTACGACCAAACCAAACAGATCGCCAGCCAATTCGCCCAACGCAAGAACCTGCATTTGGATCGCGGTGCAAGTTCCATCCCTGCACGCGAATCCATGAAAACCATTGCCTATGAGATCGTGGAACAACTCGGCTGGCGCGCACCAGACTGGTATATTCAGGCTGTCAGCGGTGGAATGGGGCCCCTGGGTGTGTATCAGGGCTTCAAGGAACTCTTTGACATGGGACTAATCGACCGCATTCCCAAACTCGCCATCATTCAGGCTGAGGGCTGCGCCCCCATGGTGCATGCATTCAAGGCCGGAAAAGATGTCGCTGACCCAATTATCCCCAGCACAAGCATTATCATCCTTTCCACGGGCGATCCTGGAAAATCCTACACCTATCTTTGGAACCTTACCCAAAAATATGGCGGCGTAATGGAATCTGTGACTGACCCAGAAGCCTTTGCCGCCATGCGCGCCCTGGCCAAAAGCGAAGGAATGGCCGTCGAACCGGCAACAGCTGTCGCCTTTGCCGGATTCGAAAAATTGTCAAAAGAAGGCAAGATCGGCAAGGAAGAACTGGTTGTCATCAACTGCACCGGCCATACCTTCCCGGTTGAAAAGCATGTGCTCGGCGATCAATGGGCCGTGGATGTACATCTGAGCAAGGATCAATCGCCTGCTCCACGCGAAGGTTTGCAAGCCGCGCTCGAAAATTTGGATGAAAAGACCACCACCATATTACTGGTGGATGATAACCAGGACGATGCGTTGCTGATCCGACGGCTGCTCGAAGGCCGCAAGAAGTATCGTGTCTTCCATGCCAAGGATGGCTGGGAAGGTCTTGCCATGGCAAGACAAAAACTGCCGGACCTCATCGTCAGTGACCTGACCATGCCGGGAATCGATGGCTTCGGCTTTGTGGAAGAGTTAAAATTGGACCCGCGCACACAACATATCCCTGTGGTGGTTGTCAGCGCCAAAGACATCACGATCGAGGAACGCGGCCGTTTAAATGGGCATATTGAGGCGGTATATCAAAAAGGTTCGCTTCCCACCCGCAAATTTGTGGATCAAGTCATTAATGTTATTGAAGAAAAGAATGATCAGGAGTAATGATTATGGGAAATAATATCCTTTACATTGAAGACAACCCGGACAATATGATGCTTGTCAAACGCGCACTCGAGGCGCGTGGATACCTTCTCATTGAAGCACTGACCGGGCTCAATGGCGTGGACGCTGCTGAATCTCATGAGGTTGATCTGATCCTGCTGGATATCAACCTGCCTGATATCGACGGCTACGAAGTGGCTCGTCGCCTGCGCGCCAGTGGGAAAAAATCCCTGGCTTACACCCCCATCATTGCCATTACTGCCAATGCGTTAAAAGGAGATGCTGAAAAGGCGCTTTCGGCAGGTTGTGACGTGTACATGTCCAAGCCGATCAACATCCGTGAGTTGTGGGCGCGTGTGGAAGCCTTCGTCCCTGCGCCGGATCAAAAATAAATGAGCCCAACCAGGCATTCCTTTATCGCCGAGTTGAAATGCTCAGGCTGTGGGAACGTCTACTCAGTCAACGAAATTCATACCTATTGCCCGGTATGTCAATCCACTCTGCTGGCAAGCTATGATCTGGACTCTGCCAGTCAGCATGTAGACCGCGGGGAACTCAGCCGCAGACCCAAAGGGATGTGGCGCTGGCACGAACTTCTGCCGGTTTTGAATCCAAATGACCATGTAACCTTGGGCGAAGGCGATACCGCACTTCTACCGCTGGACAAGCTGGGGCGATCTCTTGGTCTAAATCACCTTTATGTAAAAGATGAAAGCAGCAATCCCACGGGTTCCTTCAAGGCCCGCGGACTTTCTGCCGCCATTTCCAAGGCAAAGGAACTTGGGGTCACCAAAGTCATCATTCCCACCGCCGGGAATGCAGGTGGCGCCATGGCCTCTTATGCCGCGCGTGCCGGAATGCAATCCCTGATCTACATGCCCAAAGACACACCACGCGCAAACATCGAAGAAAGCCGCATTGTCGGCGCGGAAGTGATCCTGATCGATGGTCTCATCAGCGATGCAGCCGGTATGGCAGGCGTTAGAGCCAGGGACGAAGGCTGGTTCGACGTATCCACCTTCAAAGAACCGTACCGCACCGAAGGCAAAAAGATCATGGGCTATGAACTGGCGGAACACTTCAAATGGAAATTACCCGATGTCATCATCTACCCCACCGGCGGCGGGACAGGTCTGGTGGGCATGTGGAAAGCCTTTGACGAAATGGAAAAACTCGGCTGGCTGGAAGACACGAAACGCCCGCGCATGGTCTCCGTTCAAGCCTCAGGATGTGCCCCCGTCCCGAAAGCCTTCCATAACAATGCCCAATTCTGCGATTTTTGGACAAACGCCTCCACCCTCGCCTCAGGCCTGCGCGTCCCCAAGAGTTTTGCCGACCACCTGATCTTGACCTGCCTCTACGAAAGCAACGGAACCGCCATCGCCGTCGACGACGAATCGATTCTCCAATCCCAAAACGAACTGGCTGTCCGGGAAGGCATCTTTGCCGCTCCCGAAGGCGCCGCCACTGTAGCCGCCCTTAAAGAACTCGTCTTCCAAAAATGGATCCAGCCGGACGAGCAAGTGGTTTTGTTCAACACCGGTTCAGGGTTAAAGTATTTGGACAGGACGTGAGTATGGGTACGCGCAAGCTGAAGCTTGTGCGTATTTTGGCAGGACCGCGCATTTTTAGGTGTCGAATACGCGGCTAGCAAACTGAAGTTTACAATACCCTTTACAATTCCAACACCGTTGGTCTCAACCCCAACTCATCGATCAAGCCATTCAATTCATCATCGGTTAACCGTCTGCCTTTTCCCGCATAGGCAGTGAGCATGGCTTCGGTGGTGTTCGTGCCAAAGGAGCGGCCATCGTATCTCGGTGTGGTAGTGATGACTCTCTTCACGCCGCGTTCTTTGAGCAGGGCGATGTTGTCTTCGGTGGTGGTGTTCGTGACCACGGTCTTGCCTGCCAAACTCTTCGGCATGTATTTGCGCATGAAGAGAAAATCCCCCGCGATCAGATCAGACTCTTCA
>DAOQPR010000072.1:0-10628 GCA_035333265.1 Anaerolineales bacterium | reverse complement strand
TGGATGTGATCGGCAAGTTCACCCCGCGCATCGTCCGCATGGCAGACGAGCCGGGAGATATTTAGGTAAAAAGGGTCACGGAAGAGCAAGGATTTTCCGTGATCCTTTTCGTTATAATAAATTTAGCATCAAATTACGAGGCGTTCCATGTTATTAAGAGACCCCTATCTTCAAGATATTTTATTGACCTTCTCTCAGGAAACGGATACTGCCCGGCGAAAACAGATGGAAGAGAGCATCTGGCAGCAATATGGGATGATAAATACGGTGCTTGTTCTGGATATGTCCGGGTTTTCATTACTGACCCGAAAATACGGCATCATCCATTATCTTTCGATGATCCGCCGGATGCAATTGACGGTGGAGCCGATCATTACAGGACACAATGGGCGGGTGATCAAGTTCGAAGCAGATAATTGTTTTGCCTTGTTGCCAAGTCCGCTCCTGGCTGCACGGGCAGCCATCACCATTCAACACGCTCTTGCCTCAGCCAATCTCCTCACGTCCGATGAACTTGATATTCACGTCACCATTGGGATCGATTATGGGAAAATCCTAGTGGTCAATGATGAAGATATCTTTGGCGACGCTGTTAACCGTGCCTGCAAATTAGGCGAAGATGTAGGAGTTGCCGGTGAAATATTGATCACCCGTGAAGCCATGGAATTGATCCCTGATGAAGCCGTGATACAGGGTAAACCGGTCGAAGTAAATATTGCCGGGATGAACATTCCGGCTTACATTGTTCTCTACAGGACAAATACAGAAGAAGAACAGCAGTAAAAAAAGGACGGAGTAAAACTCCGTCCTTTTTATTTAAATTTTCTCAAGTATATCTGCCGCATTTTGGATACGGCGCAGACACTCATCGCGCCCGATGATCTCCATACTCTCAAAGAGCGGAGGGCTCACCTTTTGCCCGGTGACGGCAACACGCAGAATACCAAAGACCTGATTTGCGTTATAGCCACTCTCTTCGACATAAGCCCGCATGGGGGCTTCGCTTCGTTCGTGACTGATGGCTGGTTGCGCTCCCAGAATTTGATACGCCCTTCGAGCGATCTCTGCGGACTGCTTCGCATCCAAACCTTTGGCAATCAACTCTTCCGGAACAGGTTTCACTTCATCTTTAAAGAAAAACGCGCCAAAAGAAATGCAATCATCCAGGGTGGTAAGACGCTCGCGAATGAGTGGAATAATTTTCAATAGCACATCGTCTTTGACGTTCAGTCCCTCTCGGGTAAAGTAAGGTTTGAGACGGGCTGCCAGGTCTTCGGTCGAAAAGAGGCGGATGTGGGTCGCATTGAAATGGTCCAGCCGCTGGAAGTTAATCGCAGCCGGAGAAGGGGTTAATGAGTCGATGGAAAAACGATCGATCATTTGCTCCACAGTCATTACATCATCTTCGGCAACACCCCACCCCATGAGACCGCACCAGTTCAACACGCCTTCAGGAGTAAAGCCGAGATCTTGCATGTCTTTGACGAAAATGGAATAGCCGTCTTTCATGGCTTCGGCTGCTTCACGTTTGGACATTTTGCCCTTGCCGCTGGGTTTGAGGAAAACAGAAAGATGCACCCAGGTAGGCTCATCCCAACCAAAGGCTCGCACAATGTTGACGTGTAGGGGGAAGGTTCCCAACCACTCTGAACCGCGCATGACATGCGTGACCTGCATTTCATGATCATCGACCATGGCGGCGAGATGATAAGTAGGCAGGCCATCGGTCTTGAGGATGACCTGGTCATTGATCTGTTTGTTCTCTGTGGTGATCTCGCCGCGTAAATGATCACGCGCCACAGTAACGCCTTCCTGAGCCATCTTGAAGCGGATGGTGTAAGGCTCTCCACTGGCTATCCGTTTTGCGGCCTCATCAGGGGCAAGGCTGCGACAGGTGCCGTCATAGTGTGGATTCTCCTTGCGCTTCATTTGCTCCTGGCGGACTTTTTCAAGATGGTCCGGGGTGCAAAAACAAGGATAGGCATGTCCATTATCCACAAGGATTTTGGCATGGTGCTGATAAATCTCGCGACGTTCGGTTTGGCGATATGGGCCAAAGTTACCGCCCACATCCGGGCCTTCATCATAGTTCAAACCCAACCAGCGGAGGCCATCCATGATTTCCTGTTCTGCGCCAGGGACGGTGCGTTTTAGATCCGTATCTTCAATGCGCAGGAGGAATTGCCCGCCTGTCTTTTTGGCAAGCAGATAGCAGTATAGAGCCGTGCGGGCGGTACCAAGATGCATATGCCCGGTCGGTGATGGTGCAATGCGAGTACGAGCTGGTTTGATGGACAAGATGTTCGCTCCTTTTAACAAACCCCGGTGAAACAGCCGGGATGGATATTTAGAATTGTAGTTCCTTTTGGCGCATAACAACGGACTCGACCAACCCCACACCGATCATCAAGGCGGTCAGACCGCTTCCACCATAACTGATAAATGGCAGCGGCAGCCCGGAAACCGGCAACAGGTTGAGATTCATTCCAATATTGACCGCACCCTGGAAAAAGATCAGGGTTGCAACTCCAATTGCCAACATGGAGCCAGACACATCCCTGGCTTTTTGCGCAGCGCGAATACAGCGCCAGACAATGATCCCCAGCAGGGTAATGATCAGAGTCCCGCCTACCAGGCCAAACTCTTCCGAACTGGCGGCAAAGATAAAGTCGGTATGGCGCACTTTGAGAAAACGTAATTGAGTTTGCGATCCATGTCCATATCCCTCTCCCAATAGACCACCCGCGCCGACTGCGATCAATGCCTGCTGGACATTGTAACGATTGCCATAGGTATCATTTGGGTCCGGCACAACAAAGTTTACAATACGCTCCTGCTGGTAGGCCTGTAACCCGGGTATTTTGACACCCAGTACAGAAAGTCCGATCACACTGCCAAGCGCGAAGACTCCCAATATTGCTGCAGAAACAACATGCTTCACTTGAATCCCATTCACCCAAAGCATCACCGCCAAAATTACTGAAAGAAGCATTACATTACTAAGGTTTGGCTGAAGAAGGATCAACCCAATGATCCAAATGGCTCGCAAGATGGCGCCAAACACCCAGCGCAAATCACGCGGTTGGTTATGTGCAAATTCAAAATAACGCGCCAACAGGATGATTGCGACGATCTTTGCAAACTCTGTTGGTTGCAGGAATAAAACACCTACTTGAAACCAGCGTTGAGCGCCAAAAGCTGTCTGACCAAAACCTGTGAGCGTGATCAAAAAGCCCAGGATGACAAGATGTATCGGCCGATAGAGCGCCAGCCAATAACGATAGTCGATTGAAGCGAGTAAAAAGATCAGAACGACCCCTAGCAGGGCAAAATAGACCTGACGTGAGATTAAAGGCTGCAAGACCTCGTTCCCTGCCACGGCAGAACGGATCATTACTGTTCCGAATGCAGAGGCCAACACCACTGCACCCAGCAATAAAAAATCGAAATTTCTCCAGGAAAGATTACGATCCATAAGAAAAAAACACGGACTCAGCCGATGATGCCATCAGGTCAGTCCGTGTCCTCCAAATTCAACGATCAACCAGCACGATGGCGTGAAACACTCTTTAGGGGAATATCTGCAACGAGTCGCTGTGAACGGCCATCGCGTTCCAAGTCGATGCGTACAGCATCGGGGTCGATCTCAATGTATTGCGAAATCGCCTTCAAAAGATCATCCTTTAAAGACTCCAACTGGGCGGCCGTCAGGTCGGTACGGTCATGTACCAATACCAATTGCAAGCGTTCTTTCGCGCTTGAGGCGCTTCGCTTTCGGGAAAAAAAGTCCATTTTATTTCCTTCCCGTGATACGCTGAATGGCGTTCCACAATCCACTTTGCGGAGTAAGGTCCATAAAGGGGACATCCTCTCCTTGAAGACGCTTGGAAATATTCCGGAAGGCCTGTCCGGCGCGGCTCTTGCCATCGGTAACGGCAGGAGCACCACGGTTTGAGCCAATAATCACATTTTCATCCTCAGGCACAATGCCGATCAATTTGATCCCCAACAGATCCAGTACATCCTCTGCGGAAAGCATATCGTTGTTCTTGACAAGGGCTGGGTTTAGGCGATTGATGATAAGCGCCGGATTCCCTTTTTCTTCTGCTTCCAGAATCCCGACCACACGGTCTGCATCACGCACAGCGCTTACTTCCGGGTTGGTCACAACCAGCACACGGTCTGCTGGAGCAATGGCATTTCGGAATCCGCGCTCGATGCCTGCCGGAGAATCGACGATGATGAAATCAGAATCAGGCCGGAGGTCCTTGCAGACGCGAATCATATCTGAGGGTGAAACAGCATTCTTATCACGGGTTTGAGCCGCAGGGATCAGATAAAGTTCCGGATGATGTTTGTCCCGGATCATGGCTTGTTTAAGTTTGCAACGACCTTCGATCACATCCACAATATCATAGACAATTCGATTTTCAAGTCCCATCACCACATCAAGATTTCGCAGACCAATATCGCCATCGATACAGACAACTTTTTTACCATCCATGGCCAGTGCGGTGGCAAGGTTGGCAACAGCCGTGGTTTTACCCACGCCGCCTTTTCCAGAAGTTACAGTAATCACTTGAGCGGTCATATCAATTCCTAATGATGGTTTCACCTGTCTGCCATATCTCGGCCTGTAAACGGCCTTCCTTATTAATACTGGCAATTTCAGGTTTGGGGTCTTTTTGCGGTTTGAGCATGGCCGAGGCCTCTTCTGCTATGCGTAATTGATTTGCTGAAAGATCAAGGGCGCAAATAAAAGCCGAGCGGTCACCTTTTGAGCCGGCATGGATCAACCCGCGCACGCGCCCCCAGACGACCACACTTCCGCCCGCAATGATCTCCGCCCCAGGATTGACATCGCCAATGACGACAATATTCCCGGGATATTCAATGCGTGTTCCAGAACGTATGGTCTTATTGATAAAAAGCGCATTCTCGTTGGAAATTGTATCGAGGACATGCCGGGATTCTTCGGGGCGAGGTTTGGAGATGCGCGTCGCAAGACCAAGAAGTTGAGCCGTCTGCTCCGAAGTTGGCGATTCGCTGACAACAGCCCAAAGCATCACATTTCGTTCAGAAAGCTGATCACGCAGATCAACCAGGTCATTGACCTTTAACACCTGCGGACCAATATCAATAGCGAGGCGGGCGCCTTGAAAAAAAGACGAACGCTCATCGATCTGGACGAGAAGCGCAGACCGCTGTTCTTCCCACGGTGCATCCATAAAGGATGCCAGAAGGCCGTCGCGAATTCCTTTGATCTGAACAATGGATGTGGCAGGTTCCATAATGTGATTCATTCAAGTTTAGGTGATTGATTATACCTGATGATATTGGAGCCCTTACGGTACAGGAACATTGCCGCCTTGGGCAATATCGATGGCCTTTATCTCAAAGTATGCTTTGAGCACACGTTGTACCATGGGGCCTGCCACGCTTGCCCCTTCACCACCATTATAGGCAAATGCCAATACAATGATCTCCGGGTCCTCATATGGGGCATAGGCCATTGTCCAGGCGTGAGTGGGCCAGGAACCGAACTGACAACGCTGGGCTGCACGGGCCACATCGTCACAATATTCCGCGGTGCCGGTCTTACCTGCCACAGCAATTGGAAAATCCGCAAACAGGTCATTCAATGTGCCGAACAAAGATGCCGTAACGGCCAAACGTGTTCCTTCACGCACAGCTTGAAAAGTCTCAGGTTTAATGGTCTTCAATTGATCCGTTAATGCACAATAACCTTCATCGCAGGAATACTCTTGAATTAATGGTGTAACGGTCGAATCCCATTTCAGGTTTGGAGTAAAGGGAGAAATCTGGTAGCTTCCCTCGCTCTGAAATTCGGATGCTTTAAAATCCTCAGGGTCGGAATCAAACCACATATCCACAACATTTCCATCGCCATCTGTCACCTGGCGAACAATGGTTGGCTGCATCAGTTTTCCGCCGTTGGCCACGACTGAACCAGACATCAACACTTGTAAAGGTGTGGCAAGTACATACCCCTGCCCCACACTGGCAATATAGGTATCGCCTGTTGACCAGTTCTCGCCGGTATTGATACGCTTCCACTGTGGATCAGGAATCAAACCGTCCTGTTCACCTGGAAGTTCAATGCCAGAACGGGCATCGTACCCAAGAGCACGTGCATACTGCTCCAATCTTTCAATGCCCAGACCCTGCGGGATCTCATCTTCAAATCCACCGCCCAACTTGTAAAAACACACATTGCTGGAAAATGCAATGCACTGAAAGAAACTGATCGGACCAAAACCTTCCGGCCGTTTTTCAAAAATGTGATCAACGAATGGACGGGTATTGCTATCAGTACAAGGATCGTTCGGGTTGAACCGTTCACATAACAGCAATTGACCCGGCGCCTGAATAATATCAGTCGGGCCGACAACCCCTTCATTGAAAGACCCGGTTGCCGTTGAAAGTTTAAATGTTGACCCCGGCGGATACTCTGCAGAAATCGCATTGTTCAACAAAGGCTTACGCGGGTCCTGGCTAAGCTGGTCATAATAATAAGCAGGAATCAAACGGGCAAAACGATTATTCTCATAAGACGGATAAGAAACCATTGCTAGGATTTCACCTGTTTTAGGATTCATCGCAATGATCACACCACTGGAAATACGAACCTTCCCAAAGTATGTATTCCAAAAATCGATCTCTTCCCTCAATGTGGCATCAGCAGCAGCTTGAAGACGTGTATCAATTGTGAGATAAACATTATGGCCTGGTTCTGGAGCAATAGGCGGTTCAAGGTTTCGGATCTCCTGGCCAGCCACATCCACTTGAACAACCCGCAAGCCATTCCGCCCGGCAAGGATCTCTTCCAGCGCCGTTTCGACCCCGGCATATCCAACCTTATCGCGATTAAGGACAAAGCCTTTGGCACGATATTCCTCCTCCTGCGAAGCCGGGATCGGACCAAGAAACCCGATCAGATGGGATGTAAGCTCTCCAGTTGGATAATCACGAATCGCCTCCACCTCCACACTGACGCCTGGCCAGTCCACCTTTTTCTCTTCCACAATCCGGGCTGTTTCTTCAGAAACATTACACTTGACCTTGACCGAACTAAATGGCGCAAGAGTATCCTGTAACGCCACCAATTGTGCAATGCTTGGCCCTTCAACACAGGCGGCAAAGAGCTTTGCTTCCTCCAATGATTCTTCAGTCATCAATCCCCCTGGAACCCCCAGAATCAGTCCATCCGTAGGTGCATCTTCTGTAACAAAACTACCGGCTGGCACATCGATCAGATCAGACAATTCGCGATAGATGCGTTGAATATCAGAGTTATCTGCCGGTAAATTTGCAGGGGTGACCACCACGTTATATGCCGCAATATTCCTGGCAAGGATGTACCCATTGCGGTCATAAATGATCCCTCTTGGGGCTGGAATGCTAACTTCATTAGTATAGTTATCCTCTGCCCGCGTCTGATACAAATCAACATCAAAAAGCTGCAAGTTGACCAAACGCACGATAAAAAAGGTTAATGTCAGGCCAACTACAATATAGATCAAATTTAATCGCCACGCTTCGAAGCGAAGTGAACGATGCTCAGAACCAGAACTCATTCGTGCTCCTCTATTGGATATACCCAAAAGGATAGATCTCTCATAAATGCGTAAATTGGTATGGAAAGCAGCATATTTAACAACAAACTAGGAAGGGTGATCAAACCTATCACATCAGAAATTGCAAAGGGAGTACCCAGGGCGCGTAAGATCACAAAGGACACAAGCTGATGGAACAATGTACCAAGAAACACAACACTGAACATGGCAAGCAACGGAGCCTGCCAAACGCGCTTTTGCAATGTTCGAGCCAGAAATACGATACCTAAATATCCTAAGAATACAATGAGCCAGGGTGCACCTGATACAAACCCAACCATAATACAGGCAGTTACAGCCCAATGCCAGGAAGTTTCCACCCTTTCTTGAAGCGCCCAGGCAGCAATCATAACCATGGGAAGGTCTGCATGGCCGGAAAGTAGTTTGACCTGGCTAAAAATTGAAGACTGCAATATGACAGCCAGCCCAAGCAGAGGGAATGCGATCAGGTTCCGCATATTGAATTATGGGATAGGAGTGGAAATCGGTTCGAGCGGCGCAATATTGACCGGACGGAAGTTGGTGATCACCAACACGATCTCAAGGCGGGAAAAGTCCACTGCAGGCTGAACTGTCGCCTGTTGAAACAGCTCAAATTCCAATGTCCGAACCGTAACCACCTGGCCGATGATCAAATCTGCTGGGTAGCCCCCACCCAAACCTGAAGTTAAGATCAGATCGCCGGTTTCCACAACGGCATTTTGAGAGATAAGGTCAAGGGAAACATCGCCAGTTACGGAGCCATATAAAACTGCACTGGTATCTGCATTTTGCAAATACACATTTACAGAAGCCGCCGGATCGGTGATAAGCTGTACTCGGGCGGCATCTGCAATTACGGCTTCCACACGTCCCACCAGACCTTGATTGGTCACAACCGGCATGCCCCGTAAAATACCATCATTCGAACCGCGATTAATAATAATGTAATGAAGAAAGGGACTTGGGTCACGCCCGATCACGGATGCGGCCCTATATGTACTTTCAGGATTGGAGCGGGAAAAATCGACAAGCGCTTCAAGAATTTCAGTTTGATTAACGCGTTGTTGTAATTCGATCAATTGCGCCTGAAGTAAGGAGATTTGCGCCTCCAACTCAGCATTTCGTTGACGCAAAGTGACGATGTCGCGTGGAGCAGTTACAAAATCCTGGAAACCGGTAAAACGGCTCGAAGTCCAGGATAGGATATCGATCAGGATCGAATTGAAACCTCGGGAAGCCGAGCCTAGCGCGCCACTGAGCGCGAGCACCAGAATCCCCCCAATGACAAGAAATATGATCGTAGTTTGTAAAAAACGGGAATTCATTTTTTATTTTCGTCTCTCAAAAGAGACCATGCCATGAAACACGTCATCACACACTATGGCGTGTGCTGCCGCGCTCCAAACCGACAAGATAGCGCGAAAGTTTTTCAAGGTCTTCGAACACAATGGCGGCACCTCGGGCAACACAAGTAAGTGGATCCTCAGCGACCCAAACACGCAGTTTCAATTCATCGGTAAGCCGTTCTGCCAACCCCTGTAGAAGGGCACCGCCTCCAGCGAGACAAATACCCACATCCATCAAGTCCGAAACGATCTCTGGAGGAATTTCATCCAACGCATCGCGAACGGTATCAATAATGACCTGCACCGACCCTGAAAGTGCATCGCGAATTTCTACTGAAGAAATCTCAATCGTTTCAGGCAGGCCAGTGACCAGGTTTCGTCCACGTACTTCCATTGTTTTTTCAGGATGGAGTGGATACGCCGAACCAATTTGCCACTTAATTTGCTCAGCGATCCCGGTACCAACCAGAAGGTTGTATTTATTACGCAAGTATTGCACAACATCCTGGTCCATTTCATCGCCAGCCACACGCAGAGAACGGGATGCAACCACACCCCCTGTAGACATGACTGCCACTTCCGTTGTTCCGCCGCCGATATCGACAACCATTGAACCGCGAATCTCCCCAACTGGAAGACCGGCTCCCAACGCCGCCGCAATTGGTTCTTCGATCAACATGGCTTGGCGTGCGCCGGATGCCATGACCGCATCATAAACAGCACGCTTCTCCACCTCAGTCACACCTGTCGGCAGACCCACGATCACTCTTGGACGTGGCAGGGGGACCACACTTTGTTCATGAACTTTTCCAATGAAATATTCAAGCATTACTCGGGTAACATCGAATTCTGCGATAACCCCATCACGAATCGGACGTACCACCATCACATTGGCTGGCGTACGTCCCACCATTTCCTTGGCTTCCAGACCAATGGCAATAGGCTGGCGTAACTTCTTGTCCACGGTAACCCAGGAAGGTTCATTAATGACAATTCCCTTGCCACGGACGTGTACAAGGGTGTTTGCGGTGCCAAGGTCAATGGCTATGTCCAGTGAAAAAAGGCCTAACAGCCAGTTAATTGGGTTGAAGGCCAAAATTGGCTCCTATGATTCAAAATTGCATCCAAACTCTGCAAACGTATTATACCATGAGCATATCCATCAATTTCCGATATGGAAGATAATGCAAAACGGGTAAAATGGGGGGAAAATTCCGCCTGCAAACGAGGAGCCATGTCGACACTTGCCATAGTTACTGATAGTACCGCTTATATCCCATCTGAGATCGCAAAAAAGCATAACATCACCATTACTCCACAAGTTCTCATTTGGGACAATCAAACATACAAAGATGGTATAGATATTCTGCCAGATGAGTTTTATAACAGGATTAAGACTGCCAAAACAATGCCTTCCACGTCTCAGGTTTCACCAGCCACCATGCATGAGACTTTTCAAAAGCTGGTTGATCAGGGTCATTCTGTACTTGGCATTTTTATTTCTTCCAAACTTTCTGGAACGCTGCAATCCGCCATTCAAGGAAAAGAGATGTTGGGCAGTGCGGCAGAAAAGGTAAACCTGATCGACAGCCAGTCGACAGCCATGGCACTTGGATTTCAAGTGCTTGCAGCAGCCCGTGCCGTGGAGGCAGGCGCTAATCTT
>DAOQPR010000071.1:0-10637 GCA_035333265.1 Anaerolineales bacterium | reverse complement strand
TGTCATTGCGAGGAGCGGCAGCGCCGAAGCAATCTTCTCGCATTAAGGTGAGGTTGTTAAACAAAAAACGCAGAGCAAATTATACTCTGCGTTTCATATTTTAGAACTTATGTTTCAGCAATCGAATGTGCCACAAAGTTCACTTTGCGACCGCTACCGTCCCGGCGGCATATCATCCAACCCCTGGCGTTGACGGGTCTGGCGGATGTAATCGCGTACCAACTGTGCCGGGTGCGGCTGTGAACCGCCCATAATGAGATACCCCGGCGCCCAGAAGTCGCCGGATGGATTCTCGCGCTTCATGCGTGGAAAGTCAGCAAATATTTTTTCCGAAGTTTGCTGGCGCATAATCCGCATCAAATACCCTGGCGATGTGTTCGGCTGAACATTCACAACCCACTGCAAATACTCAGGACGCACCGCCAGATATTCCAACCGCCAGCCGAATGCAATACAAATACTTGGCAGCCATTCACCGAGCCGCTCCGAGAGGTCGCCGGTCAGGTAATGCGAAGAGAAACGCGGTACGAGCAAACAAGCATACGTTAGATGATACAAACCGGCAGTGATCGGTTCAACGGTCAGTTTCCGCGCCGCTTCGGTCGATGGACTTTCACGGGTCGCATCGTTATCTCCAACTTTGGGCTGGATCGGCGTTTCAGGCCGGGTCTTCGGTCGTGAAGGGGCCGTCACTTCCACTTCGTCGAAGATAGTCTGCGTTTCATTTCGAGGCTCGGGTCGGGGTTCCACGACTTTAGCCTGTCGCACCTGATTGATCGCAGGGCGTGCAGGCGATGGCTCGCGGCTGAATACAGAAGCGTTCGAAAGCGCATCTGAAACGCGCGTTTGGTTCGGGTCGAAATTTTCTTCCTGTTTTGGGGTGTTGAACAGGCGGGTTGTCAGGGGTTCGGGATTGGGCTGGGGAATGTCAGAAAGAATGCTGGAAATGGAGGGCGTCGCGTCAAGCTCTTCCTCCTCATTCACAACTTCATTTCCATGGGTGTGTTGCCCGGCAGAAGATTTTTGTTCGGGCTTGTCAGTGCCAAAATCGGTTAACAACTGACTGGCTTGAGAGCGGATCGTGCTAAAGGGTGTTTCTGCATCAAAGACCAGGGCCAGCACCGACTCGGAGGTGAGGCGGGTGGCATACAACATATGCTCGGCTTTTGTGCTTTCCAGTCGAATGAAACGCAGCAGGTCCGATCCCTTTTGTCCATCCCAGTTGCGGGTGACGGTCTGTGCCACTTCCTTGGCAGCGTTTTGTGAAAGTCCACCCGCATAGGCCCAAAGGTCGCTTTTCTTGGTGATCAATGCCGCCTGCGCCGAAGATTCGAGGGTCAGGCGGGTGAGGTGTTGCGCGGCCCGGTTCGGGTCACTTAACCACACCATATATTGCTGGGTTGTGCTGGAGGGGGGCGGAGCGGGAACGGCTTGTTGAGGTTGGCTGATCACATTCATAAACTCAGACATCCTAAATGGTTTGCGAACCAGGATCCACGGACGCAATTCGTCAAACGCGGGCGGGGCACCGGTTTCTTCACATAAAAGCACAAGGTTGATGCCTGAGCGTATCGTTCTTAACGCAATGCCGATCTCTTGCACCCATTCCTCGCCCAGGGCAACATCGAGCAGCGCCATTGGCACGCCAATCTCATTCGCCCGCACAATGGCAGACGCCTTGTTGTTGACAATATGGACGCGATAGAATTTTGTGTCCTCCACCGCACGGCGTATGTTTTCAGCCACACTGGCGGAGGGTGAAATAACTAATAAATCGGCTGGCATCCCTTAAAGTTTATCACTCCTGTGGGTCGCAAGCAAGGAACATCAGGGCATTTTATTTTCATTTTTGTCTATTTCGCCTGTAAAAATGAGAAAAATGGCGGTTTTATGGCTCGCCACCATAGTCTGCCTGGGCTTCCCGTATTCCCAAAAGGGCCATCAAAACCTCTGGCGGAATATCCGCCTCGGGCAGATTCGTTTTATATAATTGCTCGTTCTCCGCCCGTTCCCGCAGGCTTTTCCATAATACCGCGCGTTCCTCCCCCTCCACGACCAAATCGTTGAGCGTCTTGGCCTGAAGCAAATATTCTCCAGTGGAGTAAAGGAAGGTCAGCCGTTTCCATTTATCCGTGCGGATCGGCTCGGGTAATTTCTCCAGCCCGCCCAATTGGATCTTGTAATATTCCTCATTTGCCCGCGGATGATCCTTTTCATCGCGGAGCAATTCACCACGGGTAGTCAGCTCATGGCCTTTGACCTGCGCAATGAACTCAATCTGCCCGCTGTGGTCGCCAAAGGCTGCGGGTTGGTAAAAAGCCAAATAGTCCACCACCACAACTTTCGGCGCGGTGCGAAGCGGAATGCGATACCATCCCAACAGCCGGGCAATTTCCAGGTCGCGTGGCGTGGGCAGCAAACAGACCAGAATCAGATCCGTGGGTTTGAGCATGAGCTAATTATAATGTTCGTCATGCGAAACATCTCCATCCTTTTCCTAACCTGTCTTCTGATCTCTTGTGCAGGAATGGCTTCGCCTCCGACCACGCCCGAAGCGGCTTCGACCTTATCGGCTGTTCCCACACTGGAAGAACCTCGCGCTGAAATTCCCGTTATTGGCTACTTCCCCGATTATCGCGAATTGAATCCCGCCTGGGCCGCCAACCTGACCGACATCATCTACTTCTCCGCTGAACCCCGTGCCGATGGCACCCTGGATACCTCGCGTCTATCCGACGATACATGGAACGCATTGCGCCAGTTAAAGAATGAATATGGTTTGCGCGTGCATCTCTCCATTGGCGGTTGGGAACGTGATGGCGCATTTGCCAGCGTATCCGCAGACCCAGCCCTGCGCGAAATCTTCGTGAATACTGTTTTGGATTTTCTGCTTGCTCACGACCTTGCAGGTGTGGACTTTGATTGGGAATTCCCCCAGACCGCAGATGAATTTCAGAATTATATTGCTCTGCTCACCGAAACCAAAGCGGCCCTGGAATCTCATGCGTTACTGGTCAGTGTGGCATTGCCTGCCGAGGCGGGTTTTCCTTTGGGCGAGTTTGCGGTGGTCGATCGTGTGCATCTCATGTCGTATGATCGCGGCGAAAGACATTCCACCTTTGAGCAGGCCGCAGCAGATGTGCAAACCTTTTTGGATGCGGGCATCCCGCCTGAAAAGTTGATCCTCGGTATGCCCTTCTATGGCCGGGCGGTTACGCCGCCTTTCGATGAGTTCTCCTATGCACAACTTGTCAACGACTATGCCCCTGCGCCGGATACCGATGAAGTGAATGGAATCTATTTCAACGGCCCGGGCACGATCCGCCGCAAAGTGTGTTATGGAATCCAGGAGGGCCTGGGCGGTTTCATGATCTGGGAACTTTCACAGGATACCAGTGATTCATCTTCACTTCTTCACACGATCTTTCAACTTTCCCAGGGGGAAGAAGCATGTTGATCCATTCCTCTCCCTATGAGCGTACAACCGCCCTGACTGATTTCTTCATGGGCCTGCTCGCCGGGTTTATAGCGGCCCGGCTTTCCACCGCCATTGGTTTTCGATATGATGTTTGGACCTGGGCATTTGGCCTGTTGGCATTTTCCTCCTTCCTCGGTGCCATAGCCCACGGCTTTGAGATGACCAAGCTCACCAATGATCGTTTATGGATGCCGTTGAATTTGTCGCTTGGGTTGGCTCTTGGGCTTTTTGTGGTCGGGGCGCTATTCGACGTGGCGGGCGAACAAACGGCACGAAATGCATTACCCATAATGCTGGCGCTTGGGTTTGTTTTTTTTCTGGTGACGATTTGGAAACCCGGCTCTTTCCTGACCTTTATTGCCTATGAAGCGCTGGCTATGTTGTTTGCGCTTGGTGTGTATGTGTATCTCTTTTTCACATCTGCGCGAAATGGGGCGGGGTGGATGTTGTTAGGGGTACTGGTAACGATCATTGCAGCCGCTGTTCAAGCCACGGGCAAGGCGGGTAAAGGGATTATCTGGTATTTTGATAATAATGGGGTCTTTCATGTGATCCAAATGACAGGAATAATATTCCTGTATTGGGGCCTGCTTGCAGGTGCGTGACGAAGCGAATATTTTGCTTGACACATCTGACTCGAGTGAAGATAATCAGCCAATCTTTTATTTGTTTCCGGAGAATGGAATGTCTCGATCTCAATTTACTCGTTTAATGGTTCATGCCCTGATCCTTGCAGGGGTTATTTTTGCTTCAATACCATCACAGGCCGTTTATGCAGCTTCTTTTGTTGTAACCAAAACGGCGGACACCAATGACGGTGCCTGCGATGCAGACTGTTCTCTACGTGAGGCGGTGGGAGCCGCCAATAACGCTCCAGGAGCAGATACCATTACCATTCCGGCAGGCACCTACTTACTAACGATTGCAGGCTCCGATGAAAACAATAATGCCGCTGGTGATTTGGATGTTCTAGGCGCTGGGTCAAGCCTGACCATTATCGGTGCGGGAGAAGCGGCTACCATCATTCAGCAAACAACAACCGACCGAATATTCCATATCCTTTCCGGCAATTTTTCGGTTTCAGCCCTGACCATTACGAATGGAAATGTAAATGGCGATGGAGGCGGTATTTATAACGACACCGGCTCTGATATGACGATCAATAACGTCACGCTTTCGAATAATATTTCCGATGGAAGTTTCGGGGGCGGTGCGATCCGTGCATTCACCGGGACGATCCTCATTGATCAGAGCACGTTCTCGAATAATACCGCCTCAAACTCAAATGGAGGCGGTGCAATTCTGTTTGGTGGTGGTGAATCTGCTGCGCCAGTTGTTACAGTTACAGACAGTACCTTTACCGGCAACAAGACGACTGGTCAATTTGGGAGTGGGGGGGCGATCAATTCTTCGGCAGACCCTATTACCATTACCGGCAGTGTATTCTCTAATAATCAGGCTAGTGCATCCAATACATTTGCGGTGGGTAATGGCGGGGCATTTGCCATGGATTCGCCGGATGCATCTTCTGTGATCGCCAATAGCACATTCACAAATAACTCGGCTGGAGATCATGGCGGTGCGATCTTTGTGCGCAATGATGGCGATCTGACCCTTCGCAATGTTACGATAGCATCCAATACTGCTGATAGTAACGCAAATGGAGTTGGGGACGGTGGCGGCTTGTATGTCCAGGAATTTAATGGAAACATGCCTTCAGTAGGGAATAGCATCCTTGCGGGGAATACCGATACAGGCGGTGAGATGCCCGATTGCGGCGGCGATGGCAGCGACCAGTTCAATTCTGCAGGCCATAACCTGATTCTATCCCTTACCGGTTGCAACCTTGCCGGGACCACGGCTGGCAATGTGATTGGCTTTGACCCGATTCTTGGAACATTGGCGGATAATGGCGGTCCGACTCAGACACGCGCATTACTTACTGGCAGTCCTGCTATGAATGCCGGCGATGATGCTCTTTGTTCAGGGTCTCCCGTCAGCAACGTTGACCAGCGAGGTATTAGCCGTCCTCAGGATGTTTCTTGTGACATTGGCGCTTACGAAATGGTAACGCCTCTTTTGGTGACAGGTCGATCCTTGCTTGCCACGTATACAGCGCCCGGACCATCCAGCTTTACCGTGACATTCAATAAGCCAGTTTCGGACCCTATCCAAAATGATAATCCGGATGATGTGACTAATCCTGCCAACTATCTTGTAGTAAATCGCGGTGTGAATGGTGTTACCAATACCGTCTCATGTGCTGCCGGGGTGGTATCGGATGATGTGCAGGTTCTGGTGACCAGCGTAACTTACAATTCTACGACCATGACGGCAACGATCTTCTTTGCAAGCCCATTACCAGCTGGAAATTACACACTCTTTATATGCGGCACCACATCCATTGTTGATATGGCATCCAATCCGCTGGCAGGCAATGGGATTCAATCGGGTACCGATAATGTGTTTAATTTTGTAGTTAATGCAGCGGTGGTTCCTCCCACAGCAACTCCTATTTCAATTCCTGGTATAGGTTCATTTAGCGACGAAGAAACCTCTCTTCCTCAGACGGGCTTTGCTCCTGGGGTGGTCAGCGTTTTGCCAGCCCAACCCATTGGCAAGGCATATTCAGATTTGGGTGATATTTGGCTCGAAATCCCTTCGCAAAATATCAAGACATCGATATTGGGTGTTCCTGTGGCTTCGAGCGGCTGGGATACCACCTGGCTTGGGAATGCCAGCGGCTGGTTGAATGGTACAGCTTTCCCAACTTGGGAGGGGAATTCTGTAATCACCGGCCATGTGACCAATTCAGAAGGTCAGCCGGGGCCGTTTTCGAATTTGAAGAACCTAACGTATGGAGATACGATCATTATTCATTTGAGTGGACAGCGCTATCTATTTGAAGTGCGCAAAACGCGTCTGGTAAGGCCGCAATCCACGAGTTACGCCCTCGAGCATTTGGAAGGCAACTCTTACCTGACTTTGATTACCTGCCAGGGATACAGCGCGACAAGCAGTGTCTATCGTTTTCGGCGTGTGGTACGGGCTGCTTTGGTGCGCATAGAAGAAGATAGGTAAAGAAGTTAAAGAATGAAACGGCCTTTGTACTGCAAAAATACAAAGGCCGTTTTGATATTGCTCAATGCTCGTTGATTAACCCAGTCCAACTTCCTTATTGAACTCCACGATCAATTCATCAATTTCATCGGCTTGTTTCTGAACGCTGGTCCAGTAATCGGGCTGGTACCACTGGGCCTGAATTTCTTCATAGGTCTTGCCCTGCTGTTCAACCCAGGTGTAATACTTGAGGTTGTGTACCCGGCGGCGGTCGTTGTAGCGCAGTTCGAGCATATTGTCAGTGGATTGTCCGTGCAGGTAGCGGGCAAAATCGGCGGCGGCGTCTCGTTCGCTGTATTCGCCGAATTCCTGGTGCATTTCATGCAGGCGCGAGCGATATAAGTCCATTGAGTCGGTTAAGACGGTGAACATGATGTCGTTCTCGTCCATTTCATAATATTTGGCGGCTTTGATGGCAGAGAGAACATTGGAAATGCCGGAGAAGCCCAGGAGATCGAGGTTGGAGATTAGAGATTCGGAAACACCCTGTTTGACGAGATAAGCGCGGCCGTTCTCTTCGTTGAACAAGCGCGAGATATTAACCACGGCATTGTCATCGATGGCTACGACCACGTCGGTGTTCTTGGTGTTGTGAACCCAGGGCACGTGTTTATCGCCAATACCTTCGATGCGATGCGCGCCAAAACCGTTCTCGAGCAGGGTTGGGCATTGCAGGGCTTCACTGGCAACGATCTTGCTATCGGGGAAGAGTTTCTTCATATAGTCGCCGCTTGCAATGGTACCAGCCGAGCCGGTTGCAGATGCCATGCCGCGATAGCGGTCATTCGGCCGCATGACTTGTTTGAGCACTTCTTCCATGGCATGGCCGGTGACTTCGAAATGCCAAAGGTAGTTGCCGAATTCCTGGAACTGGTCGAAGATCATCAGGTCCTGGCCGGAGTTACGCAGTTCCCAGCATTTGTCGAAGATCTCTTTGACGTTCGATTCGGAGCCGGGGGTTTTAATGGTTTCTCCGGCCACCTTTGCCAGCCACTCGAAGCGTTCCTTCGACATGCCTTCGGGCAGGATGGCAATCGACTCACAGGCAAGCAGGGCGGAATCATACGCGCCGCCGCGGCAGTAATTTCCAGTGGAGGGCCATACGGCTTTTTGGGTCGTAGGGTCGAATTGACCGGTGACCAAACGCGGTACCAGGCATGAGAAAGCCGCGCCGACTTTATGTGCGCCGGTGGGGAACCATTTGCCAACCAGGGCAATGATGCGGGCCTTGACCCCCGTCAGCGAAGAGGGAAGCTCGAGAAAATTGACTCCGCTAAACGTTCCGCCGGAAGCGGTGGGTTGGTTATGCCAGTTGATTCGGAAGAGGTTGCGTGGATGAATGTCCCAAAGTCCAATGCCTTTTAACTCATCTTTGATCTTGGCAGGAATCTTGGATGGGTCTTTCATTTGGGCATAGGTGGGGATGATGATGTTGCGTTCTTTGGCGCGTTGAATGGCGCGGGCGCGGCGGTCTTTATGAAGGGTCAGGTCAATCGTGGTCATGGGAATATGCCTCCTGGGAATTTGTCAGACAACTTTAATTATAGCGCACAACGGGAGAAATGGGCCATATTATTTTATATTTGGCAACGATATAGTGGTGTAATTGACAAGGAGATCGACGTATGAAGAATGCACAGACGACGGCCATTTCAGGGTGCATCATCTGGTTCTTATTGATATCGATCATATGCAGTTGTGTGATGCCGGTCTTTTTTCTGGTGGGGAGCTTATCTTCGTTTACCACATTCGCCATCAATATGACTGGCGGCTGGCTTTGCCCAGATGGGACAACCCCTCAACAGAATACCTATACCACTACCACCTTGGATGAGTTTAACAATCCCCAGCCTGCCACGGCTTATGAACTTCAATGTGTGGATTCGAGCGGAAACGTGGTCAAGACCGACCCCATTCTTTATTCCTTCATTTGGATCGGGATTTGGGCGCTTCTCGGCTTGATCGTATCAGGTATCTTGACCCTTATCTTTGCTGTCCCCGGTGGAATGTTAGTGACGAAGATATTGAACAGCCTGCGTTCCAAACGAGTGACTCCCCCGCCTGTTGTATAAAACAAAAATACGGATGTCTGCCCATCCGTATTTTTTGTTAATTCCCTTTTAGCCGATACCCAATATTTTGCTGACAACAGCCAGCAAAATACCACCAGCGATGACACTGCCCAACTGTCCAGCCGTATTCGCGCCCATGGCGTGCATCAGGATGAAATTGTTCGGGTCATCGTCATTGGCTGTCTTGGCTGCGAGGCGCCCTGCCATGGGAAAGGCAGAGATGCCCGCCGCGCCGATCAGCGGATTGATCTTCCCGCCGCTGATGAAGGCCATGAACTTTCCGAACAACAGTCCGGCAACTGTATCGAGCGCGAAGGCGAATAGACCCAACAGCATGATCTTGCCGGTGTCGAAGTTCAAAAAGTCTGCGGCGCTCATGGTCGAACCGATGGCAAGACCGAGAAACAGAGTTGAGATATTGATAATTTCGTTCTGTGCGGCATTGCTCAAACGATCTACGACTCCTGTAACCTTCAAAAGATTGCCAAGCATTAACATCGAGATCAATGGAGTGGCTTCGGGTACAAGCAGGCCCACCACCAATGTCAACACAACAGGGAAGAAGATCAGTGTGGTCTTCGAGATGGGTTTGGGCGCATATTCCATTTGGATCATGCGCTCTTTTTTGGTCGTCAGCAATTTCATCAGTGGCGGCTGGATGATGGGGATGAGGCTCATGTATGAATAGGCCGCTACCGCAATGGGCGCAAGCAATTCAGGTGCAAGCTTGGTTGCCACAAAAATGGAGGTTGGCCCGTCGATGGCGCCGATCACGCCAATGGATGCCGCCTGATTCAGAGGGAAGCCCAACACAATTGCCAATATCAACGTACCAAAGATTCCGAACTGCCCGGCTGCCCCCAGTAATACCATGCGCGGCTGGGCCAGCAAGGGCGAGAAATCGATCATCGCACCGACGCCGATGAAAATGAGCAGGGGAAATAATTCGGTTTTGATTCCGGCATCATATAAAACTTTTGTCATGCCTTCCGCAGCGGTCATGCCTGCCAGGGGAATATTTGCCAGCAAACACCCAAAACCGATCGGTAACAAAAGAACTGGTTCGATCTCCTTAAACACTGCCAGATAGATCAAAATCAGCGCGGCAACGATCATAACCCCGTTACCAAGAGTGAAATTCAAAAGGCCTTTCAATAACCCAGGGAGTAGTTCGCCGAGGTTCATCCTGCAAACTCCACCAGTGCCTGTTTGTGCGCCACGCTTTGTCCCTGGCTTACCAGCACTTTATCCACTGTACCGCTGAACGTCGAACGGATGCTGTTCTTCATCTTCATGGCTTCGATCACCAGCAGCACCTGCCCGGCTTCCACTTTATCACCCGGCTTAACGAACAATTCCACAATGGTTCCTGGCAATGGCGCAGTGAGGATGGGACTTCCACTTGCGACGGGGCTTGCCGCCTCCGCAACCGGAGACTTCATCACTGGCTTTAATTCTGTCTTTGGCATCGCCTCATCCCTGACCTGGGGCTGGTTGCCATTCTCAGGCATGATCTCAAACCGCTGCCCATCCACCGTCACCACGACCGGGCGTGCGTTGATATTTTCGATCTCTACTTCATACGTTTGGTTATTGACTGTGAGTTTGTATTTCATGTTTTCTCTTTTGGACTCCATCGGCTTGCCGATGGCCGGGAGCAAGCTCCCCATCCGTTAATGTCTTCTAAAATTTCCTTTTTCCGAACGCTGACTGGTTCGCATTCCCAATTGCCAGGCAGAGACGATCGCTGTTGGCGGAGTTGGCAGTGGATGCGCCGAAGATGCTTCCTGCTCTGCCATGGCCATTGCAACGGCGAGCAACGCCACTTGCAGTTTTGAGTCTGTTTGAGTGGAGGAGACAGGCTCGGCTGAGTCTGAGTCGGGTTCTTTATCCCTGGTGAGTGCGGTCAATATGACCATCATCAACCATAGGAGCAAAATTGCGCCGAAAACAAGACCCATGCCAAG